>NZ_JBSZKT010000023.1:0-114684 GCF_055690525.1 Streptosporangium sp. H13245
GCCGCGGAGATCGCCCGTCGGCTCGCCGAGGGCCACGCCCGCCGTACGGGCTGGCAGGCCGAGCGCGAGCGTCTCACCGCCCGCCTGGACGCGGGGGATGGGGTTCGCGCTCGCCCGGTTCACCCGGCGGGCGCGCGGTTCATGCGGCGAGACGGCCCGGATACCACTGGCCGCGGGACTCCAGCACGTCGCGCAGCCCCGAGATGTTGTCGGTCATCAGGCCGTCCACGCCGAGGTCGAGCAGGCGCTCCATCACCCCGGTGTCGTTGACGGTCCACACGTGGATCTGCATGCCGAGCGCGTGCGCCGTGCGGATCAGCGCGGGCGTGGTGATCCGCAGGCCGCGGAAGCCGACCGGCACCTGCGCGCACGGCACCCCGGCGCGGACCAGGCGGGCGAGCAGGCGGCCGTACCCGGAGGTGGTGGCGGCGGCGCGCAGGGTCGCCACCCCGCGCGGGCCGAGCGAGGAGCACACCTCGCGGCCGATCGTGGCGCGGGCCCTGGCGAGCCGCTCCTCGGAGAAGGAGGTGAGGCAGATCCGGTCGTGGGCGGCGGTCCGCCTGACCGCCTCGGCGAGCGGTGCGATGGCCGCCGACTCCTTGACGTCGATGTTGAAGCGCGCCCCGGGCCACGAGCCCAGCAGGTCCTCCATCAGCGGGATCTCGTCCACGCCGCCGATCCGCGCCTCACGCACCGTCCGGTACGGCAGCTCGGCGATCCGGCCCCTGCGGTCGGTCACCCGGTCCAGGGTGTGGTCGTGGAAGGCCAGCAGCACCCCGTCGGCGGTGGCGTGCGCGTCGGTCTCCAGATACGTGTAGCCGAGCTCGACGGCCCGCTCGAAGGCCGGGAAGGTGTTCTCCCTGCCCTCGGCCGCGCCACCCCGGTGTGCGAAGGGCAGGGGGCCGGGGTGGTCGAGGAAGGCGTAACGGCGTTGCACGTGCAGGAGTATGCCCCCTGCGGACCGGGCGCGTCATCGCGGGCAGGTGAACGTTTGGATCACAAGGCCCCGGACGTCCGTGGGACGGGCCGTCAACGGTACCGGGGGCAGGACTTTGCCCTGACATGTCCGTCGCCGTGGATGATGGAAAATACCTGGTCGTCCACGGCGTACCCCGCCGTTCCGTCCGGTTTCCGGTTTCCGGGGGCGTGGTGACGTCGAGGCCGAGGTCCGTGGGAACGGAGGCCGCGCATGAGCACGGGAAGCACTCGCGGACGCCTGGCGAGTACGGGCGTCTTCCTCGACGAGCGCCTCGGCGCGGCGAAGTTCCTCAAACGGAACATGCGGAAGATCTTCCCCGACCACTGGACGTTCCTGCTGGGCGAGATCGCGCTCTACTCGTTCGTCATCCTTCTGCTGACCGGCACGTTCCTGACCTTCTTCTTCAACCCCAGCATGGAGGAGGTGCCCTACAACGGCCCCTACTCGCCGCTCAAGGGCGTCATGATGTCCGAGGCGTACGCCTCGTCGCTGGACATCAACTTCGCCGTGCGCGGCGGCCTGCTGATGCGGCAGATGCACCACTGGGCCGCCCTGCTGTTCATCGGCGGCATGATGATCCACATGCTCCGGGTGTTCTTCAACGGCGCCTACCGCAAGCCGCGCGAGCTGAACTGGGTGATCGGCGTGCTGCTGCTGGCCCTGGCGCTGCTGGAGGGCCTGACCGGCTACTCCCTTCCCGACGACCTGCTCTCCGGCGCAGGTCTGCGGATCACCGCGAGCGTGCTGCTCTCGCTGCCGGTGGTCGGCACCTGGCTCTCCTTCCTCCTGGTGGGCGGCGAGTATCCGGGCGAGGACATCATCCCGAGGTTCTACGCGATGCACATCCTGCTCATCCCGGGCATCCTGCTCGCGCTCATCACCGCCCACCTGATCCTGACGTGGGTGCTGAAGCACACGCAGATGCCGGGCAAGGGCCGTACCAACGACAACGTGGTGGGCGCGCCGACCTACCCGTCCTTCATGGCCAAGTCGGGCGCCTACTTCATGTTCACCTTCGGTGTCGTCGCGCTGCTGGGCACCTTCGCCCAGATGAACCCGATCTGGCTGTACGGCCCCTACAGCCCGTCCGACATCTCGGCGGGCACCCAGCCCGACTTCTACCTGGCGTTCCTGGACGGCTCGCTGCGCCTGATGCCCTCCTGGGAGATCAACGTCCTGGGCCACACGCTGCCGATGAGCGTGCTGGTCCCGGCGCTGGTGCCGATAGGGATCATCCTGACGGGCCTGATCCTGTATCCGTTCATCGAGCAGTGGATCACCGGGGACCGCCGCGAGCACCACGTCGTGGACCGTCCCCGCAACAACCCGCACCGCACCGCGATCGGCGTGTCGGCGATCACGTTCTACGGTGTCCTGTGGCTGATGGCCTCCAACGACCTGATCGCCGCGTTCTTCCATCTCTCGATAAACGTGATGATCGTCACCGGCCGGTTCCTGATCTTCCTTGGCCCGGCCCTGGCGTACTTCATCGCCTACCGGATCTGCCTGGGCCTGCAGCGCCGCGACGCCGACGCCCTCGGGCACGGCGTGGAGACCGGTGTGATCAGGCGCCGGCCCACGGGGGAGTACATCGAGGTCCACGTCCCGCCCCTGGAGTCCATCGAGGCCCAGGTACGGGGCAAGGAGCCGGTCCCGACCATCGAGGGGACGGCCGGGGACGGCGGTCCGGTTCCGCCGGACAACGGGAAACACCACCCGTTCCGCAAGCTCCGCGCCGCGATGAGCAGGGCGTACGGCGGTGAGAAGGTCCCGCTCGACGAGGGCCGGGACCACAACGGCCACGGCGACCACGACGGCCGGGCCGGGCGCGAGGGGCGCGCGGCCGTCGGCCGGGGAACGGACGAGAACAGGCCGGGGTGACCGGCCGGGGCCGTCACTCCTCGGGCGGCACCTCGCCCGGCCTTGCCCCGGCTCCCGGCCTCGCCGTCCGCGAGGGCCGGGGGCATGGCATCACTCCTCGGGCGGCACCTTGCCCGGCCTTGCCCCGGCTCCCGGCCTCGCCGTCCGCGAGGGCCGGGGGCATGGCATCACTCCTCGGGCGGCACCTTGCCCGACCACTCCTGGCGGCGGGCCTCCGCCACCGCGATCGCCGCCGCCACCGCGACGTTGAACGAGCCGACCCGGCCGACCTGCGGGATGTAGCAGACGCCGTCGGCGGCCTCCAGCAGCGCGGGGGAGCACCCGTGGTCCTCGCTGCCCACCACCAGGCACACGTCCCCGCCCAGCTTGGCCTCGGACAGGGGGACCGCGTCGCCGGTGAGCTCCACCGCGACCACCGCGAACCCGTCCTCCTTGGCCGCCCGTACGGCCTCCAGGACGGGGACCGGCTCCTCCCAGGCCACCAGCCTGTCGGTGCCCAGGGCGGTCTTCTGCGCCTTGGGGTTGGTCGGCGGGGTGGCGTTGCCCGCCAGCCAGATCCGCTCCACGCCGAAGGCGGCGGCCGTGCGGAAGATGGAACCGATGTTGAACGGGCCGGTCACCGACTCCAGGATCAGCGCCAGCCGCCCCTCGGTGTTCCTCCGCCAGGTGCGGTTGAGGCGTTTGACATCGGTCGGGCGCAGCTGCCTGCGCGGGTTCGCCGTCATCGGTCGTTCACCGTTCCTCGTCGTCCTTCGTTCGGTACGCGTTCGTCCGGGCGCGCCTCCACCCGGAGGATCCGGTACGAGGAGCGGGAGGCCACGCGCTCGGTGGGCCAGCCCCGCTCGTTCAGCCAGCGCTGCAGGGAGTCGGAGCCGAGGTGCTTCTGGACGACCAGGTGGGCGACGCCGTCCGGGGCGAGGCGCGACAGCCAGCGGGTCAGCATCTCGTGCATCGCGGCCTTGCCGATGCGGATCGCCGGATTGGACCAGATGGCGGAGAACCGCACCTCCGGCGGGACCTCGTCGACATGCATCGACCTTACTTTGTCAAGGGAGGCGGCCCTGGCGTTTCTCGCGCACAGCTCGACCGACCTGCGGTTGACGTCCACCGCCCAGACCGTCGCCTCCGGGGCACGCGAGGCCATCGTCAGCGCGATCGGCCCGTAGCCGCAGCCCAGGTCCAGCAGGTCGCCGTCCGGCGGCGGAGGGGGAACGCTCTCCAGCAGGATCCTGGTGCCCTGGTCGACGCGCTCGGCGGAGAACACCCCGCTGTCGGTCTCCAGCTTCAGATGGAGGTCGGGGAGCACGAGCGTGACCGACCCGGGACGGCCCGCGGTCTCAGGACGCTCCTCGAAGTAATGTGCCACGTCGTAGAACGTTACCAACGGCGGAGACCGGCTCAGGGCGGTCACGACACCGGCGGGACCGCCCGAACACCCGCCCCGCCTCCGGCAGGTGAGAGGCGGGACCCCTTACGCTCCACCTCCGGTGGCCCCCCGGCCCTCGCCTCCAGCCGGTACGAGGTGGGACCACGTGTACGCCCACCTCGCCTCCGGCCGGTACGAGGCGGGATCATGCGTACGCCCACCCCGTCTCCGGCCGGTACGAGGCGGGATCACCTCGCATGCCCGCGCCCCGCCTCCGGTGATCCCCGGCCCCCGTTTCCGCCTTCGCCGTACGGGGTCAGGGGATCCGTGACCCCAGCAGCAGGGCCGTTCCGGCGGTCACCAGCCCGGTCAGGATCGCCGCCACCACGAACCACTGGGTGATCTCCTGGTTGACCGTCCGGTAGCCCAGCGAGGTGCCGATCTGCTCGTACACCTCCCGCAGCTGGCTGCCCGACTCCGCCTCGTAGGCGCGGCCGCCGGTGCCGTCCGACAGGGTCTGCAGGGTGGCCTTGTTCACCGGCACGTTCACGTCGCGGCCGTCGATCGAGACGGTCCCCTCCTGGGTGCCGTAGGCGATCGTGGAGACCGGTACCCGCGCGTTCATCGCCGTCTCGATCGCCTCCGCCACCGAGCGGCCCGAGGTGTTGTCGCCGTCGGACAGCAGCACGATCGCGGCCGGGGGCGGGTCGGTCACCGCCTGCTGGTCGAAGGAGCGCAGCGACTCCAGGGAGCTGAAGACCGCCTCGCCGATCGCGGTGCCCGCCCGGGTGCTGAGGTTGCCGAGGGAGGTGCCGACCGCCTGGTGGTCGGTGGTGGGCGAGATCACGACCGAGGCGGAGCGGGCGAAGGCGACCAGCCCGACGTTGAAGCGTTCCGGCAGGTCCGAGACGAACTTCTGGGCGGCCTCCCTGGCCGCGGTGATCCGGTTCGGCTGGACGTCGTCGGCCTCCATCGACAGCGAGACGTCCAGCGCGATGATGATCGTCGCGCGGTCGCGGGGGATGCGGACCGAGTCGGCGGGACGGGCCGCGCCCACGATCAGCAGGCTCATCATGGCGAAGAACAGCAGCGGGGCCACGTGCCGCCGCCAGCCGGGCCCCGAGGGGGCCACCAGCGCCAGCAGGGGCAGGTTGGTGAAGCGCAGCGCGTAGCGGCGCCGGGCGAACTGGGCGGCCACGTAGCCCGCCACGAGCAGCGCCAGCGCGGCGAACAGCCACAGCCAGACCGGAGAGAGGAAGGTCACCGTGTCGCTCCCGACCTCGGGGTCCGATGGGTCAGGTGTGCCATGCGACGCTGCCGCAGCACGAACTGGGCGATGTCGAACACCCAGTCGCGGTCGGTGCGCAACACCAGGTGGGCCACCCCGCAGCGGCGCAGCGCCATCTGGTTGGTCGTCCGCTGCGCGGCGGCGGCCTCCGCGTACGCCTGGCGGACCTTGGGGGTGAGCTGGATCTGGCGGTTTCGCCCCGTCTCGGGGTCGGTCATGCTGACCAGGCCCACCGGCGGCAGCTCCAGCTCGCGAGGGTCGATTACCTCGACGGCGAGCACCTGGTGGTGGGCGGCCAGGCGGCGGAGCGGGCGCTCCCAGGGCAGCTCCAGGCCGGGGTCGAGGGTGGGCTCGGGGTCGAGGAAGTCGGAGACGATCACGCGCAGGCCGCGCCGCCGCCGCGCCGAGGCGAGGATCTCGATCGCCTCCGCCAGGTCGGGGGCGTCGGCGACGACGCGGCCCCTGGGGGCGTCCATCAGCGAGTGCAGCAGGCCGTACAGGGCCGGGCGGCCGTTTCTGGCGGGCATCCGGTGGACGTACTCGTCGTGCAGGACGTACGCGCCGAAGCGGTTGCCGATCCGGCCCGACAGGAAGCCGATCGCCCCGACGGCGGCCACGACCAGGTCCCGCTTCTCCATGCCCGCGGTGCCGAAGTCCATGCTGGGCGACAGGTCGGCCAGGGCCCAGGTCTCCAGCTCCCGGTCGGCGATCAGGTCGCGCACGTGCGGGACGGTCGTGCGGGCGGTCACCGCCCAGTCCATCCGCCGGATGTCGTCCTCGCCGGGCACGTAGACCCGGCTGTCGCCGAACTCGCTGCCGGGACCGGGCAGGAGCCCCTGGTGCGCGCCCTGGAGCAGCCCGTCCAGGCGCCGGACGATCGTGAGCTCCAGCCGCCGCAGCGCCTGTTCCGCCGTGCTCAGGTCAAGATCGCCACCGCTTTCGAGGCCGGTCACCGGGGGCCCTGGTTCCAGACGACCAGCGGGGGCGGCACCGCGGCGAGGATCTGGCGGATCACGTCCTCGGGGTCGATCCCGTCGGCCAGGGCGTCGAAGGTGAGCATCAGCCGGTGGGACATCACGTCCACCGCCACGTCGCGCACGTCGTCGGGGAGCAGGTAGTCACGGCCGCGCAGCAGCGCCAGGCCGCGTCCCGCGGCGACCAGGCCGAGGGTGGCCCGGGGGCTGACGCCGATCTCGATGTTCTCCTGCAGCTCGGCCAGGCCGTACTCGGCGGGGGAGCGGGTGGCCATCACGAGCCTGACCACGTAGTCGGCGACGAGCTGGTGGACCGAGACCTGGTCGGCCATGGCCTGCAGCGCGGCCAGCCGGGCGGGGTCGAGCACCGGCCTGGCGGTCGGCGGGGTCACGCTCATCCGGTGCAGGATCTCCAGCTCCTCGTGGGCGCTGGGATGGGTGACGCGGACCTTGAACAGGAACCGGTCGCGCTGGACCTCGGGGAGGGGGTAGACGCCCTCCGACTCGATCGGGTTCTGGGTGGCCAGCACGATGAACGGCTTCGGCAGCGGGTGGGTCTCCCCGGCCAGGGTCACCTGCCGCTCGGCCATGACCTCAAGGAGCGCCGACTGCACCTTGGCCGGGGCCCGGTTGATCTCGTCGGCGAGCAGGAAGTTGACGAACACCGGGCCGAGCTCGACGTCGAAGGCCTCGCGGGAGGGGTGGTACACCCGGGTCCCCACGATGTCGCTCGGGACCAGGTCGGGAGTGAACTGGATGCGGGCGAACTCCCCGCCGACCACCGTGGCCAGGGTCGAGGCCGCCAGCGTCTTGGCCACCCCCGGCACGCCCTCCAGCAGGCAGTGGCCCCGGGCGAGGAGTGCCACGAGCAACCGCTCCACCATGTGCTCCTGCCCGACGATGACCCGCCGGACTTCGGTCAGGGCGTCGCGCAGCAGTCCGGTGTCGGTCTCGCTCGGCAGTTCTTCGGCGACGGTCATGTCGGTATTCCATCAAATGAAGTGGCTGCTCGCACGGCGGGCCCGCTCCGTATTTCCTGACAGTGCCCGCCAGGGACCCGGTGCCCGCCCGCCGCAGGTCCGCCGGGTACCCGATCACGGTCCCTCGCGGGGCGCCGGGTGATCGGCCGGGTGTGCTTTCATGTCAGACGTGGCCACTCCACTCCAGTACGGTGACCCGCCCCAGCTGGGGCCCTTCGTCGTGCAGGCCCGCCTGCGCGTGGGACCCGCCGGGCTGGTCTACCTCGGGCTGGCGCCCGACGGCCGGGCCGTCTCGGTCGCGGTGCTGACCAAGGGGGCGGCGCTCGACCCGGCGGCCCGCGACCGCTTCGTCACCGGGGTCCGCGACGCGACGGCCAGCCGTTCCGGCGTACGGGGCTGGATGGCCCGGGCGACGCGCGCGCGCACCGCCGTGGCCGACACGGTCCCGCAGGTGCTGGCCATGGACGGCGGGAGCGCCCCGTGGGTGGCCACGCCGTACGAGCCGGACAGGGCCGGGGCGGAGCGGTTCCTCGAACCGGTGCTGGTCAGTGGCACGCTGATCGGTGAGCAGCACGGTCCCGACTTCGCGCCGCACTGGGTGGGCGACCGCTCGCCCGCGCTGCCCGCGCCGCCCAAGGGCGCCCCGCCGCCGACCGAGACCCGCCGGTCCGTGATCATCGCCGGGGTCGCGCTGACCGTGCTGCTCGTGCTGCTGGCCGTGACGGTCTGGCTGCTGCTGCGCAAGGAGGACGATTCCGAGCCGTCGCCGAGGCCGCTGCCGCCCACGGTGTTCGTCCCGACCCCGCCGCCGGTCCCGACGACCCCCGAGCCCGGCCAGCCCACCCCGTCGCCGTCGCCGAGCCAGAGCGGGACCGGCACGCCCGGCCCGGAGCGGGGCGACGAGAACGAGGGCGAGCCCATCTAGGGGCACCCGGGCCGGATATCGGAAATACCGCGTATCCGGCCGTCGATCTCGGGGTGAGCCGGTGGGCGTCCGGGCTGAGGGATCGCGGGGATCTTTCCTGCCGGGAACGCCCGTCGTGAGCCGTGGGCTTCCGCGCTGGGGGATCGCGCGGATTCTTCCCGCCGGGGAAGGTCCGTAAGGAGCCCGCGGGCCTCATCGTGTGGATTCCTTCTGCCCTGGTACTCGTTTGCGAGTACTCATGTTTGACTATATCCACCTACTCGTGTTTGAGTAGTCGCATGAGTAGCACGCGACTGTTCATCCTGGGGGCGCTGGCGCGCCGGGGGCCGATGCACGGTCATCAGATCCGGCAGAGCGCGCAGACGGACCGGACCGAGCTGTGGACCGACATCAAGGTCGGCTCCCTGTACGGGGCACTGCACCGCATGGAGGCCGAAGGCGTGATCGAGACGGTCCGCACCGAGCAGCAGGGCAACCTCCCGGCACGGACCGTCTACGCGATCACCGAGGACGGCGGGCTGGAGCTGGAGTCACTGCGCGAGGCGGCCCTGCGCGACACCCGGCTGCGGCCCGATCCCGTGGACCTCGCCCTTCAGCTCAGTTCCGACATGGGCGAGCGGGAGCTGCGGGCCGTCGTCGAGGACCGGCACCGCAAGCTCACCGCCGAGCTCCAGACCTGGCAGCGGCTGAGAGAGGTGGCCACCCCCCACCTGCGCGGCCTCGAACCGCTCGGCTTCGACCACACCCTCGTCCGCCTGCGGGCGGAGATCACCTGGCACGAGACGCTGCTTGAGGAACTGCCCAGGCTCCTCGGCGACAACGGCAGCGACGAAAACGAAGATGAAGGAGCCTGACATGCCCGCGAAGCCACTCGACGTGCTCGTCGTCGGAGGCGGCATAGGAGGCCTGGCGCTGGCCCAGGCACTGCTGCCCTCCGGTGTGAACGTGCGGGTCTACGAGCGCGAGCGCGACCCCGCCGACTGGGTGCGGGGCTACCGCATCCACATGAACCAGGTCGGCAGCCGGGCGCTGCACCGGTGCCTGCCGCGCCCGCTGTGGGAGGCGTTCCTCGCCACCTCCGGCCACCCGGGGCCCGGCTTCGGCTTCCACACCCACCAGCTGCGCGAACTCGTGTTCGTGGAGGAGAACGTGATGACCGGCGGGGCCGCAGACCCCACCGGCGGACAGTACGCGGTCAGCCGCACCACCCTGCGCAGGCTTCTCCTGGCCGGGCTGGAGGACGTCGTCCACCACGGCAGGACGTTCCAGCGCTACGAGGTGAGGCCGGACGGCAGGATCGTCGCCTTCTTCGCCGACGGCACCACGGCCACCGGGGACGTGCTGGTCGGCGCGGACGGCGCCAACTCACGCGTACGCGGGCAGTATCTGCCACGGGCCCGCCGCGTCGACACCGGAGCGCTCGCGATCGGTGCCCGGGTGCCGCTGGACGACCGGGTTCGCGGGTGGCTGCCCCGCAACCTCGCCGACGGGCTCAACCTCATCCTGCCGCCGAGCGGGAGCGCCATGTTCACCGCGGCCTTCAACGGCAGGCGCAGGGCGGAGAGCCTTCTCGCCCAGGGGAACGGCCTCACCCGGGGGAACGGCCTCGAATCCGCCGCGCTTGAAGGGGATCTCGCCGGGCTGGAGACCGGCCTCGCGGGGTTCGGGCTCGACCTGAGATCCCTGGCCGACGATCTCCAGGACTACGTGCTGTGGGCCTTCGTCGCCCCTCGCGGGACCTACCCGGCCGGGGCCGCGGACCTCGGCGGTGACGGGCTCAGGGATCTGGCCGGGACGATGACCTCCGGCTGGCACCCCGCCCTGTGCCGCCTGGTCGCCGAGGCCGACCCGGCCAGCGTCCAGTTGATGCCGTTCAAGACCTCCGTGCCCGTCGGCCGGTGGCCCGCGACGGCGGTGACGCTGCTCGGGGACGCCATCCACAACATGACGCCCGCGATGGGCTTCGGCGCCAACACGGCGCTGCGTGACGCGGCCCTGCTGGCGAGCAGGCTGGTGGCGTACCAGCGGGGCCGGGGCACCTTAACGGAGGCCGTCGGCGGCTACGAGAGCCGGATGCGCGAGTACGGCTTCGGCGCCGTCCGCACCTCCGCGAGGCTCGCGGATTTCATGATCTCCGGGAATCCTCTCGTCCGGGGCGGCGCGAGGGCCTGGTTCCGCCTGTGCGACACCCTGCCGCCGGTCAAGCGGATGAGCTTCGGCCACCTGTGGACCGACGACGCGGCCGGGGAGCCCCAGGCGTCCCGGGTGGGCTCCGGGGTCTGACCCGCGGGCGGGAACGGCCCAAGGGGGCCGGTCACGCGAGGAGACGGCCGCCTCCCCGGGCCGCGGTGAGGACCATGTCGGCCACCGCGTGCGGCTGGTCGGCGTTCACCACCCGGGCCGCGACGCCCATGGAGGGCAGGGAGACCAGGTAACAACCGGAACGCCGCCCGACGATCACCGTGGCGGCCATCCATCCCTCGCCGCTGTAGGCGATCAGCTCGGGGGTGTGGCGCCTGCGTTCTCCCAGGGGAAGCGGCCTGCCGTCGTCGGACAGCTTCAGGGTGATCGTGTGCACGGACCTGGCCCGGATCCCGCGCGCCTCCAGCAGTCGCCGTACGACGGTCAGGGACCTGTCGTGACTCTCCGCGGTCGCGTCGGTCACCTCGCCGTTCTCGTGACCCTCGCCGCGGGACCCTGTCGTTGTCTGTCCGGATGGCATGCCCCAGACGCTACGAACGCGAGGAGCGCGAGGGCTACGTTGTTTCTCGATGTTGCGTGGGCTCGCCCGTCCCGTCCGGGAAACGCGTTCCCGGGCGGGTGTCGCCGTCCGTAAAACGCCGTCCCTTTTTGGGGAAATTCTCTTCCTTATCGCTATAAATCCCCTTATGCCGGAGAAGGGGGCCGTGTGTCGATATGTAGAGCGGCACGCCGAAGCGACCGCGGCAGGGAAAGGAAGCGTCGTCATGACGGATGTGTCGAGCGCGGGCCCCCAGCCGGGTGACGAACGCCCGGTCCTGACCAATCGTCAGGGGCACCAGGTCTACGACAACCAGAACCAGCGCACGGTCGGCGCGAGGGGTCCGGCCACGCTGGAGAACTACCAGTTCCTGGAGAAGATCAGCCACTTCGACCGCGAACGCATCCCCGAGCGGGTGGTCCACGCCCGGGGGGTGACCACCTACGGCTACTTCGAGGCCTACGGCAGGCTCGGCGACGAGCCGATCGGGCGCTACACGCGGGCGAAACTCTTCCAGGAGGCCGGGAAGCGGACCGACGTCGCCGTGCGGTTCTCCACGGTGATCGGCGGCAGGGACTCCTCGGAGGCCGCCCGCGACCCGCGCGGGTTCGCGGTGAAGTTCTACACCGAGGACGGCAACTGGGACCTCGTCGGCAACAACCTGGCGGTCTTCTTCATCAGGGACGCCATCAAGTTCCCCGACGTGATCCACTCGCTCAAGCCGGACCCGGTGACGTTCAGGCAGGAGCCCGGCCGGATCTTCGACTTCATGTCGCAGACGCCGGAGAGCATGCACATGATCGTCAACCTGTTCAGCCCGCGCGGCATCCCCGCCGACTACCGGCACATGCAGGGATTCGGGGTCAACACCTACAAGTGGGTGAACGCCCGGGGAGAGACCCACCTGGTCAAGTACCACTGGATGCCCAGGCAGGGCGTGCGCAGCATGACCGCCGAGGACGCCGCCGTCGTCCAGGGGCAAGAGCTCGGGCACGCCACCAAGGACCTGCACGAGGCGATCGACCGGGGAGACTTCCCCGAGTGGGAGCTGCTGGTGCAGATCATGAGCGACGACGAGCACCCCGAGCTGGAGTTCGACCCGCTGGACGACACCAAGGTGTGGCCGGAGGACCGGTTCCCGCCCATGCCGGTCGGCAGGATGGTCCTGAACCGCAACGTGGCCAATAATTTCGCCGAGAACGAGCAGATCTCCTTCGGCACCGGCGTCCTGGTCGACGGTCTGGACTTCTCCGACGACAAGATGCTGACGGGCCGTACGTTCTCCTACAGCGACACCCAGCGCCACCGGGTGGGTCCCAACTACCTGCAGCTGCCGGTCAACCGGGCCAAGCACGCCGAGGTGCGCACCAACCAGCGTGACGGCCTGATGACCTACCACGTCGACGGGGAGGGCGAGAACCCGCACGTCAACTACGAGCCGTCCATCACCGGGGGGCTGCGGGAGGGGCGATATCCCACCCACGACGAGCAGGGCCCGGTCGTCTCGGGGCGGCTGACCCGCAAGCGCATCCCGCGTACCGACGACTACACGCAGGCGGGCCAGCGCTACCTGCTGATGGAGGAGTGGGAGCGCGACGACCTCGTGCTGAACTTCGTCGACATGCTGTCCCAGGCCTCGCGTCCCGTCCAGGAGCGCATGGTCTGGCACTTCCTGATGGCCGAGGACGATCTCGGCCTCAGGGTCGGGGAGGGACTCGGGATCAGCCCCGACGACATCTCCCACCTGGAGCCGCTGGCCACCCAGGACCTGAGCGACGAGGACCGCGAGCGGATGTCCAGGCTGGGCAAGAACGGGTCCCGTTCCGTGGACGGTATGAGGATGACCCACTGCGTACCCGACGAGAGGGTGCGTATGGAGCGGTAGGAACCGCCGCCGGGCCGGAGCGAGCCGTGCTCCGGCCCGGCGGGGTGGGAGGCGTGAGCGGGGGGAGCACCGCGCCGGGACGGCGTATCGGCGGTGCGGAGAGATGATCCACCCGCCTCGGGAGCCCGCTGACCAGGATCTTCGGAACAGGGAGAAATCCTCGGTCAAGCTGGCCCGATTTTTCCGCTTAAAAGGTATGAATGCCATTACAGCGGGCACGCGATCCTCAACCTGAGCCGCCAGTACCTGAGCCGTTCCCACTCCCAATTGGATCGCCATGCCTGTTAAGAGCAACGTCATTCCGATCATCCACTGGTCCCGCCGCTCGTCCTGCCTCAGCGAGGACCCCGAGCTGTTCTTCCCCGTGTCGTACGAGGGACCGGGCCGCGAGCAGTACGAGCGCGCCAGGGCGGTGTGCCGCCGGTGCCCGGTGCGCGGGCGCTGCCTGGAGTACGCGTTGAACACCCAGCAGATGTACGGCGTGTGGGGAGGAACCACCCCGGAGGAGCGCAGGGCCACCATGACCAGGGCGAGGCAGCAGGTCAGATAGCGGCCTTTCGCGGGCATTGGGCCAACTTGGTTCAACCGGCTGTCCGGCTCTCGTCCGGCCTGCCTGCTTCGTCCTGACCACCGGCCCGGCCCCGGACGGTTATCCGGGTTCGCGGGACTCGCCGACGAGGGCGCGGAACCGGGTGGCGTTGCGCTGGGAGTTGTCCGCGCAGCAGTTGTTGAAGAGCACGTGGGTGACCTCGGCGCCCGCCGCGAGCTCCCCGACCCTGGCCGCCCACCGGGAGAGCTCCGCCTCCGAGTACATGTACGCGAAGCGCTCGTCGACGTTCTTGCTGGTCCACTTGCCGGAGTGCCCGTGCATCCGCACCACGGCGAGGTCGGAGGTCGCGGCCAGGACCGGCGGGATCGACGAGGTGTGCCCCTGGGGCATGTCGACCCCCACGTACGCGAGGTCGTGCCCGGAGAGGAAGGCGAGGGTGTCCTCGCGGTTCTCCTCGTCCATCCAGGTGTGGTCGCGGAACTCGACGCTGACGCGCATCGGCGCGCAGCGCCGGGCGCACTCCAGGATGTAGCGCCTGTTTCCCTCCCCGATCGGGAACCACGGCGGGAACTGGAAGAGCACCGCCCCCAGCTTGCCCGCCTCGTGCAGTGGCTCCAGCGCGTCGAGGAACCGCCGCCAGACCTCGTCGGCGATCTCCGGCGGCACGTCCTTCGGATAGAGGTTGCGCTCCGGCGGCGCGCCGAGGCTCTCCCGTACGTCTTTGTAGAGCGAGGCGGGCTTGGTGGGGTGCCCGGTGAGCAGGGAGAAGGCCTTGACGTCGAAGGTGAAGTCGGCGGGGGTGCGGTCGCGCCACGCCTCCACGGTGCTTCGCGACGGCGGGTGGTAGTAGGTGGCGTCCACTTCGGCGATCGGGAACCTCGTCGCGTAGTGGGCGAGGCGTTTCGCCGGGGTGGAGGCGTCCTCGGGATACCAGCCCGACTCCAGCAGTGACCGGTGGGTCCACGAGGCCGTGCCCACGAGGATCCTGCCCATTTCCACGTCCTCCCTGACATGTCCGTCCCGGCCCATGCCTACCGGGTGCCCGGGGAGGGGCCGGTGAACCCCTCTCGCCGGGACCGCTTCGCCGTCCGGCGCCGACTTGCGGAGCGATTCGCTCCGGACGTACGATCCAGGCAATCGGAGTGAATCGCTCCGGTTTGGTTCGCGTACGAGGCACCGAGGAGCCGATCGACATGGAAAGAACGGATCACGAGCTGGAGACCGCCGCCGTCAGGCGGGTCGTCGAGGACGTCCAGAGGTACCAGAACGATCTCGAAGGGTTCACCTCCCTCCACGCGGCCGACACGAGCGTCGTCAACTTCGGGGGACGCCGGGTGCGCGGCCGGGAAGCCCTCCGGCAGGCGATGAAGGCGGCCCTGGAGACACCGCTGGCGAACGTGGTCACGACGGTCGAGGTGGAGGACGTCCGCTTCGTCCGCCCCGACGTCGCGATCGTGGCCGGGATCAAACGCGTGTCCGACGAGCGGGAGGCGTCGGTGAGAGACGCCCCCGGCGAGGCCCTTCCCTCGTCGTCGGGATGGATCACCTACGTGATGGCGAAGGAACGGGACGCGTGGCGCATCGTCTCCGCGCAGACCACCCCGATCACGAGCTGACCCCCGGCACCGGTCACGCCAGGCGGGGTCTCCGCCGTACGTCGGCCCGGCCCGCCCCGGTCGTACGGCCAGGCCGGGTGAGGGGCCGCGTCCGGGCGCGGGGAAGGGCGGGGGTCAGCGCCGGGGGGACGGCCAGGGGTTGGGGCGGCAGCCGTACAGGGACTTGGTCTGCTGGAGCATCACCGGCGCCCGCCGCCCGCGCCCCGGGCAGGACACGTGGCCGTGGCCGAGACCGTGGCCGACCTCGTGGCTGATGACGTATTCGCGGTAGGAGGCCACGTCACGGCCGTAGCCCGCCGCCCCGCCGTTCCAGCGGGCCGCGTTGATGACCGCGCGCTCGCCGTTCCAGCAGGAGAGTACGCCGTTGGTGCGCATCGGCAGGCACCGCTTGTCGGCCGTCTCGGGGCTGGTCAGCGAGACTTTGATCTCCACCGGGCCTCGGGCCACCCGCTTGAACCGGTACCCCCAGCCGCGCCGGTCGTTGAGGATCCGGTGCACCTCGGCGGCGAACTCCCCCACCTCGAACGGCAGGCCCCGCTCGACCTCCACCATGTACCGGACCACCTTGCCCTTCCTCCCCTTGGGAGGACCGGCCTCGCCGGGGGCGACGGTGTAGCGGCCCCTGGCCGACCGGGGCACCTTCACCTTCAGCGGCTGCTGACGGCCGTTGGCGAGCAGGAGCGGCTCCTTGGCCGGTGCCGGGGTCGTGGGACCCGCGGAGTCGGCGGGCGCGGCCGTGTCCTGCGGCTGCGGCGGCGGGGTCGGCGTCCCGGGCACGGCGGGTATCCCGGGCGGGGCGGCGTCGGGGGGCGCGGGCCTGTCGGGAACGGGGTCGAGGTGACCGCTCAGCACCGTGGCTCCACCGGCCGTGAACGTGACCACGATGCTCAGCGCGAGAAGCCACAGAACGGTCTTAGGATCACGTCTCATTTCGTTCCTGGACATAGACCGTAAACCTTATTGCCCTCCGGCGGTAACTCATCAAACCGGAAGAAAACCCATCATATGGCGGCAGGTCAGGGGCACTTTGGGCGGGTATGCCAACGGCGGCCGCAAGCGGCCGCCGTTGGTTCAGAGGGGTTCAGGGTTTTTGTGGGTTTAACAGATGGTTTGTAGTCATATGTGGCTGGGAACCGCTGCCGGTGCCGCTCACACGGCCCTACGAGTGCGGGCAGGTGCCCTGGTACTCGGAGATGTTCAGGTCGACCCGGGGCACGGGGCACAGGAACTGCTCGTACCGGGTGTCGTTGTCGACGAACCGCTTCATCCACGAGACGCTGTACTTGGCGATCGTGGTGTTGGAGGAGTTGGGCGCGAAGTGGCTGGCGCCGTTGAGCTCCAGGTACGCCTTCTCCGAGGAGGCGGGGACGCTGTTGTAGAACGGCTTGGCGTGCGAGCTCACCGAGGCGACCGAGTCGTTCTCCGCACCGATGATCATCGTCGGGACGCGCACGCCCGACCAGCTCTTGGTCGTGTGCCACGGGGTCAGCGGGATGGCCGCCTGCAGCTGCGGACGGCTGTTGACGGCCGCCAGCGTGCCGCCGCCGCCCATCGAGTGCCCGGCGACGCCGAGCCTGCTTCCGTCGACCCGGTTCGCGGCCGAGCTGTCCTCCACGAGGTAGTCGAGCGCGGCCAGCAGCTGCCGCCCTCGGCTGGCGGGCTGGTCGGAGCGGGTGAGGGTGTCGATGTTGAAGACCACGAAACCGTGGGAGGCCAGCCGCGAGGCGAGCCAGGCCATGGTCGACCTGCTCGCGGTGTAGCCGGGGGCGATGGCGATCCCGCCGAACGTCCCCTCGGCGGTGGACGTCGGGTAGTAGATCGTCCCGCCGCCGAAGCCGCTCACCTGGAGCGAGGAGACGTTGGTCTCCGAGATCGAGAACGGTCCCCTGGCCGCCTCGATGAGGGAGACGGTCGGGTCGGGGCCACGGTCGTAGGGACCGGCGGAGGTGGCCTGCGCGGCGGGCGCCGCGACGGCCTGCGCGGCGGGCGCGAGGGTCCCGCCGGTGCCGAGCAGAGCGAGTGCGAGGGTCAGCGTGGCGACCGTCGTCGCCCGGCGGGAACGCCTGGGCGCGGGGGCCTGGGGGGTGGTGCCGTACGGCTGCACGTTGCTGTACTCCGTTCCTGTGGGGGGAACCACGGCGATACGGCGGTCGGCGTCGACGGCCGTTCGTCGCGCGTCGGCCCGCCACCGGGAACGGCGGCGGTACGGTCAGCGCACCGGGGTGACCCCTCGGGTTTCTGACAGTCGCCACTTTCTCGTTGTCAGGCCCGGAGTGCATCGGTGAAATCACCCGTACTCCACCGCGCTGGTGAGCGTGATGAATACTGGTATAAGCCGATAAATCAGGACATCAGGCGTACCAGTTCCACCCGTGAGCGGATGTCGAGCTTGGCGAAGATGTTCCTGAGGTGGTGCTCGACGGTCCTCGGGCTCAGGAAGAGACGGGCCGCGACCTCCCGGTTGGTGGCGCCGTCCGCGACGATGCGCGCGATCTGGTACTGCTGCGCGGTGAGCTTCTCCGTGGCACCGGGGCGGTGCGACCGGACGGCCTCTCCCGCCCCGCGCAGCTCGGTGCGGGCCTGCTCGGCCCAGAGCCGCGCGCCGAAGCGCTCGAACGTCTCCAGCGCGCTGTGCAGGTGCTCCCTGGCCGCGCCCGGACGCCGGTTCCTGCGCAGCGCGCTGCCGAAGAGCAGCTGGGTGCGGGCCGTCTCGAACTCGGAGAACCCCTGGTGGTGCAGGTCGAGCGCGGCCCTGAAGTACTCCTCGGCGTCGGCGGGGGCGGCCAGCAGCGCGTGACAGCGCGTGGCCAGCGCGCGCCGGTCGGGACTGCGGGTGCTGCCCACCCAGCGGTCGAGCACCCGCAGCGCCTCCCCGGCCCGCTCCCGGTCACCCGTACGGGCGCTCGCCTCGACGAACAGGGGGGTCGACATGACCCGTACGACGAGGTGGCCGCTGGTCCCGTCGGCCCTGGTCGTGGCCCGCAGCCGCTTGGCGGCGTCGGCGTGGCGGCCCGCCGCGAGGTCGAGGTGGGCCAGCGCCCAGTTGCCGAGCGCTCCCGCCACGCACACGCCGTGCGCGCCCGCCAGCTCGATGGCGCTCGCCGCCCTGATCGCGCAGGTCTCCTCGTCCCCCTCGACGGCCGCGGTGAGGGCGAGCCATCCCAGGTGCTGGCCCGCGCTGTTGGGCCGCCCGCGCTCCTGGGCCAGCCGGAGCCCCTCGACGGCGCTGGCGGTGATGGAGGCGTAGCGGCCCATCCACAGCTCGGCATTGATCATGAACTCCAGGACCTGCGGCACCGTGGAGACCGCCCCGCGGGCGCGCGCCGTCTCCACCGCCCGCCCGCACAGCCGCACCGCCTGCGCGTCGTCGCCGAGCAGCAGACTGGCCACACCCGCCCACACCAGCACCGACGGGGTACGCACCGAGGGCGCGAGCTCCAGCACCCGGCGGAGCGGATCGGCCGCCTCCCGGTGACGGCCGTCGAAGGTCGCCGCCGTACCGGCCAGATACTCGAACATCAGCTGGGTGGCCGCCGGGTCGTCCGGGCGGCGCAGGGTGGCGGCCCACCGCGCGATGTCCAGGTAGCGAGGGTTGTCACCGGCCAGGTAGCTCGCCTCGCCCGCGCGGATGAGCACCCGGACGGCCTGCCCCCGGTCCCTGTCCATCAGCGACTCGGCCGCCGCCATCAGGTCGTCCCCGGCGCTGCCGGTCTTCCCGCTGCGCAGCTCCAGGCTGCCGCGGATCAGTTCGGCCTGGCTGCGTACCTCCTCGGAGATCGTCAGCGACCGCAGGCGGGTGAGCAGCGCCCTGGCGCGCCGGGGCAGGCCCGCGTGCCACGCGCGGTTGGCGGCGGCGGCCAGCCGCGCGGCCTTGACGTCGCCGTGCTCGGTCAGCTCGGCCGCCCGCTCGAAGGCGAGAAAGGTCGCGGGGTGGCCGCCGTGGGAGCCCGTCGCCGCCGCGGCCGAGGCCAGCTCGTCGGCGAGCGACGCGGCGGGGCCGTCCATCGCGGCGGCCCGGTGCCAGGCCCGGCGCAGCCGCTGGTGGTCGTGGCGCAGCATGCCCGCGAGCAGGCGGTGCGCGGCGCGGCGCCGGGCGAGGGAGGCGGCGGCGTAGACCACCGTCCGCATCGACGGCTCGCGGAAGTCGTAGCGGTCCCCGCCACCGCCACCGCCGCCGTCGGTTCCGGCTCCGGTTCCGGCGACGTGGACGATCACCCCCGCCCTCTCCGCCGGTTCGAGCGCGGTCAGCGCGCGCTCCGGCTCCTCGGCGCCGACCAGGGTGACCGTCTCCAGGTCGGGATCCGCCGCGAGCAGCAGGAGCATGTCGGCGGTGTCGGCGGGCAGCCGCGCCAGCCGGTCGGTGTACGCGCGCCAGAGCCGCCCGCCCCTCGGCAGGGTTCCGGGCGGGGCGGCGGCCCCGGAGATCTGTTCGGGGCTGAGCGACCCGGCGAGCTCCCCGAGCGCCAGCGGGTTGCCGTGGGCGAGCTCCAGCAGCGACGCCCGTACGTCGTCGGCCAGCCCCGGGAGCAGGTCGTCGGCCAGCCGCCTGGCCGCCTCCTCGTCCAGGGCGCCCAGCTCGAACGCCGGTATGTCGTCGGGGACGGCGGTGTCGCCGTCGCCGCTGTCGTCGGCCCCGAACAGCAGTACGACCGGTTCTCCCGCCAGCCGCCTGGCCGCGAAGAAGAGCGCCTCGCGGCTGGGCGCGTCGAGGTGGTGGACGTCGTCGACGCAGGCCAGGACCGGGTCACCGGCGGCCACCAGGAGGTTGAGCACCGCCGCGGGAAGCGCCAGCCCGCCGTCCGCCGTACCCAGCTCCAGCGCCCGCGTCAGCGCCTCGGCCTGCGCCGGGGGGAGCGCGGGCAGCCGGTCGGCGACCGGCCGGAGCAGCCCGTGCAGCCCGGCGTACGGCAGGTGCGACTCCGCCTCGGTGCCGCGCACCCTGAGCACGACGAAGTCACCGGAGCCGCTCGTACCGCCTTTGTCGCCTGTGCCGCTCGCGTGGTCCGCCGCGAGGTCGAGCATCGCGGTCTTTCCCGTTCCCCGCGCCCCGCGCAGGATCGCCGCGCCCCCGGAGCCGCCTCGGGCGGCGTCGAGTAGTCGCAGCAGCGCGTCCCGCTCCGTGTCGCGGCCGTGCGGCGCCGGTGACCTGGAGGCGGCGGAGGGGGAGGACATGCCTCAGTGTTACGCGCGTGTGTCGTGCCTGGAAAGAGCGGGTGACGGGGTTCTCCACCGGCCTCCGCTGGCCTGCACCGGTATACCGGCACCCCCGGAAAGACCGGTGATTTCACCGATGCGCGCCAAGGGGATCCGAGCGGACATCGAGCGGCCACGGAACGGATCCGGACGGACCCAGACGGATTGGAGCGAGCGTCAAGCGGGCGCCAAACGGACATCGCGGGGGCTCAGGAATAAAGGACGAGGGGGAGGCGGCCGGGCCGGAGAGGGGGTTCCGGCCCGGCCAGGAGTGGTCACCGGTCCGGGACGATCATCTTTCTGGCCTCTCCCGGATCGTCGGCGGCCAGGGCGAGCCGGGCGTTGTCGCGGCACCTCTCCAGGGAGTGGGCGGCGAGGCTCTCCCGTACCGCGGGGATGCCGGGCGCGGACATCGACAGGCTCGTGACGCCCAGCCCGACCAGGACGGTCGCCAGAAGCGGGTCGGCCGCCGCCTCGCCGCACACGCCGACGGGTTTGCCCGCCGCCCGCCCGGCCGCCCCGCAGTCGGCGATCAGCTGGAGCAGCGCGGCCTGCCAGGGGTCGAGCAGGTCGGCGAGTTCCCCGTGCTGCCGGTCGGAGGCGAAGGTGTACTGGCTCAGGTCGTTGGTGCCGATGCTCAGGAAGTCGAGCTCCTTGAGCAGGCGCCCGGCGCGCAGCGCGGCGGCGGGGACCTCCACCATCGCCCCGACGTGCGCGATCCCCCGGGCGCGGGCCCGTCCGGCGAAGTCGGCGGCCTCGCCCACCGTCGTCACCATGGGCGCCATCACCCACGGCTCGGCCCCGGTCGCGCGGGCCGCCTCGGCGATGGCGTCGAGCTGGGTGTCGAGCACCTCGGGCCTGACCCGGGAGACCCGCAGCCCCCGTACGCCCAGCGCCGGGTTGGTCTCCTCGGCCAGCCCGAGGAAGGGCAGCGGCTTGTCCGTGCCCGCGTCGAGGGTGCGGACCACGACGTGCCCGCCGGGGGCGGCGCGGAAGACCGCGGCGTAGGCGGCGACCTGCTCCTCGTAGCCGGGCTCCTCGCGCCGGTCCAGGAAGAGGAACTCCGTACGGAACAGTCCCACCCCCTCGGCGTCCTCGGCCGGGGGAACGCGGCCGGGAGACGCGGTGAGGTCGGCCGCCGAGCCGATGTTGAGCAGCAGCTTGACCGGGTGGCCGTCGGAGGTCCGGCCGGGGCCCCTGACGGTGCCCGTACGGCGGCGGTCGGCCTCGGCCCGGCGCTGGATCTCGGCGGCGGCCCCCTCGCCGATGCCGACCTCCACCTCGCCCCGCAGGCCGTCGACCGACACCCACGTCCCCTCGCCGATGTCGCCCGCCCCCCGGCAGGCGACCACGGCGGGCAGGCCGCGGGCGCGGGCCAGGATGGCCGTGTGGCTGGTCGGGCCGCCCTTCTCGGTGACGAGGGCGAGCACGGACCCGGGGTCCAGGTTCACCGTGTCGGCGGGGGAGAGGTCCCCGGCGACCAGGACGAACGGGTGACCGGGGTCGGGTATCCCGGGGACGGGCAGGCCCAGCACCGCCGCCACGGCCCGGTTGCGGATGTCGTCGAGGTCCGCGGCACGCTCGGCGAAGTAGCCGCCCGCCGCCAGCAGCGCGCGCCGGTGGTGGGCACAGGCCTCGTCGATGGCGTGCGCCGCGCCCTTGCCCGACCTGACGCTCGTCTCCACGGACTCGTGCAGGCTGGGGTCGTCGGCGATGAAGGACTGCGCCTCCAGGATCGCCTTCGCGTCGGCGTCGGGCGCCCGCTCCGCCCGTGCCGCCAGCTCGGAGACCGTGGCGCGCAGCGCGTCCATCGCCCGGCTGAGCTCGGCGTCGGCGTCGGTGACGGGGGAGGGGCCGGGCAGCTCGGGCGGGCCCGCCATCCGGCAGACCCGTCCGGCGGCCCGGCCCGAGCTCACGCCCAGGCCGGCGAGCGTCTCAGCCACGGGAGGTCTCTTCGGCGTCGAGGTCGCGGGCGAGCAGTTCGGCGAGGGTGTCGAGCGCCTCGTCGGCCCCCGGCCCCTCCGCCTCGATCGTGACCTCCGTGCCGTGCGTGGCACCCAGCGCCAGCACGGCGAGCATGCTGTTGGCCGGTACGGGCTTGCCGTCCCCGACGCGGATGCGGACCGGCATCCCCTGCTTGGCCGCGGCCTGCACGAAGATCTTCGCGGGCCGGGCGTGAAGGCCCGTGCTTGAGGCGACGACCACTGTCCTCTCCGGCATCTCCGGTTCTCCTTCTGCGCGTTCTGCGAGTGGGGGGCGAGCTTGGCGGGGCGCATACGGGCATCCGCACAGGACCCGTACGGGCCCTCCCGCCTGGTCCGGCGGGAGGGGACGGGTCAGGGTTCGATGGTCACCTTGATGGCCTCGCCCCTGCTGACGATGTCGATGCCCTCCAGGACCTCCGAGAGCGGCAACCGGTGCGTGATCAGGTCGGCGACCGGTACCGAGCCGTCGGCGATCAGCCGCAGGGCCCGTGCGTTGTGCGCCGGGCTGGACCCGTTGGCGCCGACGATGGTCAGCTCCCGGTAGTGGACCAGGTTGGAGTCGCACTGGATGATCGGGTTGTCCTTGGGCAGTCCGCCGAAGAAGCTGATCCGTCCCTGACGGGCCGCCATCCGCAGCGCCTGCTCCTGGGCGGCGCCGGAGGCGGCGGCGGTGATGACGACGTCGGCCCCCCTGCCGTCGGTCAGCTTGAGCACCTGCTCGACGACGTCCTCGCCGTGGACGACCGCGTCCGGGTGGACCAGCCCGGCGGCCATCTCCAGCCGCCCGGCGTTGATGTCGACGAGGAAGACCCGCGCCGCGCCCCGAGCCCGCGCCAGCCGTACGTGCAGGCAGCCGATCGGGCCCGAGCCCATGATCACCACGTCGTCGCCCTCGCCCACGCGGGCCAGCTCCTGGCCGTTGAGCACGCAGGCCAGCGGCTCGGCCACCGACGCCTCGGCGAAGCCGATCCCGTCCGGGACGCGGTTGACGCCGTCGACCGCGAGGACCTTCGCCGGGATGATCATGTACTCGGCGAAGCCGCCGTCGTAGTGGTAGCCCATCGACTCCTGGTTCGGGCAGACGGTCATCCGGCCCCGGCGGCACTCCTGGCACGTCCCGCAGGGGATCGCGGCGATCACCTGCACCCGGTCGCCCGGCGTCCACTCGCCCGCGTCGACGGCCTCGACCACCTCACCGGCGATCTCGTGCCCCATGACCCTGGGCGGCTTGATGTGGTGGTGGCCGTGCTTGAGGATCTTGGCGTCGGTGCCGCAGGTCGAACAGTTGCGCACGCGTATCTTGATCTCGCCTGGCCCGGTGACGGGTTCCGGCGCCTCCTCGACGCGGATGTCGCCAGGGGCGTAGAAACGGGCGACCTTCACTATGTTTCGTCCTCTTCGTTTGGTTGCAGCAGCCGGACCACCTCGGCGACCTCCGTCGCCTCGCGAAGGGTCCTGGCCTGGTCGGGATCCATCAGGATCTGGGCGAGTTCGGCGAGCAGCCGTACGTGGCCGTCGCCCTTGGCGGCGATGCCGATGCACACCGTCACCCGGTCGCCGTCCCAGTCGACGCCGTCGGGAAAGCGCACGACGCTGATGGCGTCGTGCCGGACGGCGTCCTTGGCGGCCAGGGTGCCGTGCGGGATGGCGACCCCCTCGCCGACGTAGGTGGAGATCGAGCGCTCCCGTTCGAGCATGGTGTCGATGTAGGGGCTCTCCACCGCGCCGACGGCGAGCAGGGCCTCCCCGCACTGCCGGATCGCGTCGTCGCGGTCGGTGGCCGAGGCCGCCAGCAGGATGGCGCGCGGGTCCAGCGGCAGGGCCGCCGTCTCAGGCATCGACGGTGCCGCCGTTCTTGATCGTGCTGACCAGCTTGGTCACCGCGGGGTCCCCGATGAAGACCTGGAACGAGATCAGCACCTTGTCCGGGGCCCCGGCCTTGGCCCGGTTCGCCAGCCCGGCGTGGCAGACCACCACGTCGGCGTCGGCGGGGATCGAGTTGACCGGGGTGTGCTCCACCTGGACGTTGTGGGCCTTCAGCTGCTTGCGGAGCTGGCTGGCGAGCATGACGCTGCTGCCCATGCCCGCGTCGCAGGCGACGACGATCTTGTGGATGTCCTTGCTCTCAATGCTGGGCATCGGTCAGGCCTCCTTGACGGTGGGTGTGCTCGGCGACTCCTCGGCGGTCTCCTCGGGAATCTCCTCGCTCTCGTCCTTACCCCTGCCGAAGCCGAGGAGCGCCGACGCGACGGCGAAGGAGACGACGGTCGCGGCGAGGACACCGGCGAGGGTGCCGAGCCATCCGCCCCTGGGCGTCACCGCGAGGAAGGCGAAGATGCTGCCGGGCGACGGCGTGGCCACCAGCCCGGCCCCGGTCACGAGGAAGACCAGGACGCCCGTGGCGCCACCGGCGATGACCGCGAGGATCAGCCGGGGCTTCATGAGCACGTACGGGAAGTAGATCTCGTGGATGCCGCCGAAGAACTGGATGATGATCGCGGCGGGGGTGCTGGGACGCAGCGCGCGGGGGCCGAAGAACATGAAGGCCAGGAGCAGGCCGAGGCCGGGGCCGGGGTTCGACTCCAGCATGAACAGGATCGACTTGCCCGCCTCGGCCGCCTGCGCCACGCCCAGCGGGCCCATCACGCCGTGGTTGATGGCGTTGTTGAGGAACAGCACCTTGGCGGGCTCGATCACGACCGAGGCGAGCGGCAGCAGATTGTTGCCGATCAGCCAGGCGACCGCGTCGCTCGCGACGTCGGTGATCGCGGCGACGATGGGGCCGATGGCCTTGAGTCCCACCAGGGCCATCGCGCCGCCGATGATACCGGCGCTGAAGTTGTCCACCAGCATCTCGAAGCCGGACTTGACGCGGTCGGCGACGAGCCCGTCGAACAGCTTCAGGAGGTACGCGGTGAGCGGCCCTATGATCATCGCGCCGAGGAACATCGGGCTCTCCGCGCCGGCGACGACGCCCATGGTGGCGACCGCGCCGACCACGGCACCGCGCTGGCCGTGGACCATCCGCCCGCCGGTGTAGCCGATCAGGACGGGCAGCAGCACCTTGACGATCGGGTCGACCAGGACGGCGAACTCCGCGTTGGGAAGCCAGCCGGTGGGGATGAACAGAGCGGTGATCAGGCCCCAGGCGATGAACGCGCCGATGTTCGGCATGATCATCCCGGCGAGATACCCGCCGAAACGCTGGATGTGCGCTCTCGCCCCGGTCCCTGTGACAGTCGGGGTGTACTCGCTCATGTGATTCTGCTCCTTCCGGGGCGGACCGGCTGGGCCGGGCCTGGGGGTGGATCTCCGTCGCTGTCAGCCCCCGGACCGCAGCGGCAGGGTGGGATCGGCTCCGGTGACGCGCACGTCGTCACGGTGGATGTGGTGGGGGGAGGGCATCCGGCTTCCCGGCAGCCCGACCGCGGCGGTCGCCCAGGCCAGCGCCTCGACCAGCGCGCTCTCGCCGCGCGCCCCGCCCGCGAGGAACCCGGCGAGCATGGCGTCCCCGGCGCCGACGGTGCTGCGCGGCTCGGCCACCGGGCACTGGCCGTGCCAGATCCGGTCGTCCTGCAGGAGGATCGCGCCGTCGGCGCCCAGGCTGGCCAGGACGGTGCCCGCGCCTCGCGCCCGCAGCTTCTCCGCGGCCTCGATGGCGTCGCCCAGGGACGAGATGTCGATCCCCGTGGCCTCGCCCAGCTCCTCCCGGTTGGGCTTGATCAGGGCCGGGGCCTCGGCGAGCGCCGCGACGAGCGCGGGGCCGCTGGTGTCGACCGCGACGTTGATGCCCGCCTCGCTGAACCGCTCGCACAGGCGGGCGTAGACGTCGGCGGGCACCTCCGGCGGGAGGCTGCCCGAGGCGACCACCCAGTCCGCGGAGCTGGCCGCGCCGAGCACGGCCTCGGCGATGGTGTCGAGCTCGGCCGGGGACAGGGCCGTACCCGGCTCGTTGATCTTGGTGACCGTGCCGTCGGGCTCGGCGAGCGCGACGTTGGACCGGGTGGTCCCGGCGACCGGAACAGTGATCATCTCGATGCCCTCGGCGGAGAGCAGGCTCACCAGCCGCCGTCCCTCGTCGCCGCCGAAGGGGACGACCGCGCACGAGCGGACCCGGTTGGCCAGCAGCGCCCGCGAGACGTTGACGCCCTTGCCGCCGGGGTCGAGGTGGGTGGCGGCGGCGCGGATGACGGCCCCGCGGGTCAGCGCCCCGACCTCGATCGTACGGTCCAGGCTGGGGTTGAGGGTGAGGGTGACGATCATGCCGGGGCCTCGCTCGTACGGTCCCGGCGGGGGCCGGGGGCCGGAATCGCCTCGCTCGTACGGTTCCGGCTGGGGTCGGAGGGCAGGGGGGCGGCCGTGCAGGCCCGGGGGGAGGAGGGGATCACGCCCGGACCACCTCCGGCCCGGCGGCGGCCATCTCGGCCGCGACGCCGGTGTCGAGCCCGGTGTCACTGATCACCACGTCGATCTCCTGGATCGAGGCGAAGCGCGCCAGGTAGGTGTTGGCGAACTTGGTGTGGTCGGCGAGCAGCACGCACCGCTGCGCCGCGCCGATCATCGCCCGCTTGATGGCGGCCTCGGCCGGGTCGGGGGTCGTCAGTCCCTTGGCCACCGAGCACCCGTTGGCCGCCATGAACGCCACGTCCACGTGCAGGTCGGCGAGGGGGCGCAGCGCCCAGTCGTCGACGGTGGCCAGGGTCCGCCCGCGCACCCGCCCGCCCAGCATGATCACCGTCAGGTTGAGACGGGTGGCCATCGCCGTCGCCAGCGGCGGGGAGTTCACGATCACGGTCAGCTCCCGGTCGACCGGGAGCGCCTGCACCAGCCTGCCGGTCGTCGACCCGGCGTCGATGATGATCGCGCCGTCCTCGGGGAGCTCGGCGAGCGCCGCCTTGGCGATGCGCTCCTTCTCCGGGATCAGCACCTCGTCGCGGGCGGCCAGCTCGGGTTCGAACCCGAGCCGCTCGACCGGGATCGCGCCGCCGTGCACGCGCCGCAGCATCCCGGAGCGCTCCAGCGCGGTCAGATCGCGGCGGATGGTCTCCGTGGTGACGGCGAACTCCTCCGCCAGTGTCACCACGTCCACCCGTCCGACGGTCCGGGCCCGCCGCAGAATCTCCTGCTGCCGCTCCTCGGCGTACATGCTGTTGATTCACCACCGTTTCAGTGTTGTTTCAGCTTTATTTACACCCGAATGTGTTGGAAGGTCAATGGGTTGACTTCCCATCAAACCGGCCCGAACATGAAAAAACCCCAGGTGCCTGCCTGGGGGGTGAGGGTCCGGGTGGGAGCGGGGCCTCGGTTGGCCCGGACTTTGGAATGCGTTGGAATTCCTGTGACTCCGGGCGCGGGGGATCGCGGGTTCTCCCCGCGCGGAGGGGTTCTTCGGCGCGCTCCCCGCTGGGGGATTCCCTCAGCCGGGGAACGAGATGTGGGCGGGCGGCACGTGGGCGGCCAGCCAGACGCCGTTGGCGCTGACCCGGAACTCGTGACCCGCCCGGTGCATCTCCCCCGAGCGGACGACCAGCACGACCGGCCTGCCCCGGCGCGCGCCCACGCGGGTCGCGGTCTCCCTGTCGGGGGACAGGTGCACGGCGTGCCGGTCCATCGGCCGCAGACCCTCCTCACGGATGGCGCCCACGTACGCGTTCACCGTCCCGTGGAACAGGATCTCGGGCGGCTCGACCGGGGGGAGGCCCAGGTCGACGTCGACCGTGTGACCCTGGTTGGCGCGGATCCGGCCGCCCTCGACGGTGAAGCGCCGCTTGTCGTTGCCCGCGACCACCCGCGCGAGCTCGTCACGGGTGATCGCGAAGCCGTGCCGCGCGGCGGCGGCCAGCAGGACGTCGATGTCCGCCCAGCCCTGCGGGCCCAGCACCAGGCCGATGCGCTCGGGCTGGTGCCTGAGGTGCCTGGAGAGATATTTGGAGACTCGAACGAGCCGTCTGTCGTCCATGGGACACCAGGATGGTGACTCGCACCGCCGTTTTCCACCGGATTCACGCCCGGTGCCCCGGCCGGGCCGCCCATCCGGACGCCTCGGATGGTACGGCTCAGCCGTCGGCGGCCCAGCCATGGGTGCGCTTGAGGACGGCGGCCACACGGGCGAAGCGCGCGCCGTCGAGGACGGAGCCCTCGCGCCGGATGTCCCCCTCGCCGAGGGCGAAGACCCGGTCCAGGCGCAGGTAGGAGACCCGGTTCTCCCGGTCCCACTGGCCGGGGCCGATCTCCAGCCAGTCGCCGGGGTCGCCGCCACCGGCCCGGCTGGACAGCATCAGCGCGAGCAGCTTGCGCCCGTGGCGGCCGACGACCAGCAGCGGCCGGTCCTTGCCCCGGTCGGGGTCCTCCTCGTAGGGGACCCAGGCCCAGACGATCTCGCCGGGGTCGGCGAGCCCGTCGAGGTCGGGGGAGTAACTCAGGGTCGCGGTTCGGTCGACGCGGTAGACCTCGCTGACCGCGCCTCGGGCCGGTCGGGGGTCCTCGCCAAGATCACGCACGCGTACAGCCTATTGCAGGGCCCGGGTGCCGTCCACGGGAGGGCACGGAAGCGGCGTGGAGGGAGAGGAAGCGGCGCGGAGGAGGCGCGCCGCCCGCTGGCGGGTGCCAGCAGGGCGGCCGAGGTCCGGACGGGCGGGAGCCCTGCCCGGAACTTCTGGTGCGGAGACGGCTCAGCCGCCGCTCTTACGGCGGAAGGAGCGCTTGGCCGCAGCCGGGCCGTGAGCACCGTGGATCTTCGAGGAGTTCTTCCCCTTGCCCCCGGCGCTCGCGTCCGCCTGGGCGAGCTTCTTGCGCTCCAGGGCCTCGCGGAACTTGCGCTTCAGCTCGTCGTCGGAACTTTCGGAACCTTCGGGCTCCGGCGTGACGTCAGACATTACAGACCTCCTGATCTATCGGGCGGTCCAACCCCGACCAACAGGATCATCATCCTCTCATCTGGACCCTTCCGGCGTGCAGGCCCCCCGCTTCGGCCCTGAGAGGAAGGGGCGAAACGGACGCGTGCCGCGAGCCCCGCCGACGTACGAGTCAGTGCGTATCAGCGCAGGTCAGTGCATGCCCAGGGCCATCATCAGCAGCAGACCGGCCAGGTGGCCCACGACCACGAAGACGATCACGAAGACGAAGACGAACTTCGCCGGGCCGTGCTCGAAGTGCCGGCCCTCCTTGAGGGTGGGGCGCTTGGCCTGCCGCTCGGCGATCCGCTCCTCGATCGGCCTGCTGTGAAACATGGGGATCCTTTGCTCGCCGATGATTGGGGCGATAATAGTTTGTGTACTAATTATCGTACTATGTCGGTTGGAGGCGCGCGTGAGTGACATGGCCGATCCCCTGAGCCTGGAACGCCAGGTGTGTTTCGCCCTGGCGATCGCCTCGCGCAACGTCATCGGGCTCTACCGGCCCCTGCTGGAGCCGATGGGGCTCACCCACCCCCAGTATCTGGTCATGCTCGCCCTCTGGGAGCGGGCACCGCTGTCGGTCAAGGAGCTGAGCAAGCTACTGAGACTCGACCCCGGTACGCTGTCCCCGCTGCTGAAGCGTCTTGAGGCCGTCGGCTACGTCCGGAGGCGGCGTGACAGCCAGGACCAGCGTGTCCTGGCCGTCTCGCTCACCCCGGAGGGCCGCGGGCTGCGGGACGAGGCGGAGAAGGTGCCGCCGGCGATCGTCAAGCGCCTGGGTATGAACCTGGAGGAGCTCCAGGAGCTCCACCGGTCGCTGACACAGGTGATCGCCGCGGCGGACGGCGCGCATCACTGATTCGCGGAGAATCAGAGGACAGGGAGAGGAAAGGCTCATGGCCGGAAGTCACGGGGGAAGCCCCAAGTCTTGGCTCGCGGTGATCGTCATCCTGCTGGGGTTCACCGTGGGGGGCGTCGCCCTGTGCCTCGGCCCCAACTGGTTGTTCTTCTGGGTGGGCGCCGGGATCGTCGCGGTCGGCGGCGTGATCGCCCTGGTGGTCGACATCTTCTCGGACGTCATCATCGACGCGCCCCGCGTGCCGATGGACCAGGGCAACAGCTGATCAAGCCTCCTGCAGCGCCTCCTCGACGGAGCCGAAGACCTCGAAGGAGGTGCGCAGGCCGGTGATGGTGAGGATCCGCTCCAGGGTGCCGTGCACGCCGACGAGGGCGAGCCGGACGCCCAGGGTGCGGCTCTGCCGGAGCGCCAGGATCAGCTCCGCGACCCCGGTGGAGTCGCAGAAGGTGAGGCCCGTGACGTCGGCCACGACGACGGAGGGCGCGTCGGCGGCCCACGCCTTGTCCATCTCCGCGCGCAGAGCGGGGGAGTGCCGATAGTCGAGCTCGCCGAGCGCCCGGACGACGAACCCCGTCCCGAGCAGGCTCGATGAGACCGTGAAAAAGGCCATACTGTGCTCCTTTGCCCGCGGGTGGCAGGGCGGGCTGCCTTTTTCCTACCAGTTCCGAGGCCACCGTGCCCCGACGGAGCCTCAAATGATCCGGTAGAACAGCTCGGGCCGTCCGAGTCCACCGTACTGGGGCACCCGGCGGGTGATCCCGCTCTCCGTCAGATGTTCCAGGTAGCGGCGGGCGGTCACCCGGGAGACGCCGATCGCCGCCCCGGCGGTCTGCGCCGACATGCCGCCGGGGGTCCCGCGCAGCTCCGCCAGTACGGCGTCGAGGGTGGCCTGCGTCATCCCCTTCGGCAGGAGGCTCTGCGCCGGGCCCCGCAGTGCCGCCAGCGCGCGGTCCACCTCGCCCTGGCCGCTCGCCTCCCGTACGCCCTCCACCGACGACCGGAACTCGGCGTAGCGGGTGAGCTTCTCGTTCAGCGAGGCGAAGGTGAACGGCTTGAGCAGGTACTGGGCCACGCCGACGGAGACCGCCGACCTGACCACCGACAGGTCCCGCGCGGAGGTGACCGCGATGACGTCCGACATCACGCCCGCCGCCCGCAGCGCCCGGCACACCTCCAGCCCGTGCATGTCCGGCAGGTAGAGGTCGAGCAGGATCAGGTCGACGGGATGCCGACGCAGGAAGCGCAGCGCGTCGCCGCCGGACCTGACCACCCCCTCCACCCGGAAGCCGGGCACCCGCTCCACGAAGACCCGGTTCGCCTCGGCGGTGATCTCCTCGTCCTCGACGACCAGTACCGAGATCATGAGGCGCCCTTCCCCCGCAGCGGCAGCCGTACGGTGAACACCGCGCCCGTCTCGCTCTCTCTCGTCCGTCCCGCGCCCGCGTGGGCGGTCTCCGCGATCCGGTTCCTCCCGGCGACCTGGCCCGGCTCGCTCTCCCCGCCGACCTCGACCGTCCCGCCCATGCGGCGGACCGCCTGGCCGACCATGGCCAGGCCGAGGCCGCGGCCGTCGCCCTTGGTGGTCCATCCCCGTCGGAAGGCATCGTCCGCCGTCGCCGGGTCGAGCCCGTCGCCGCTGTCGGTCACGCTGATCATGAAGGTCGTCTCGTCGGCGCGCAGCCGCACCTCCACCCGCGCGGGCCGGGTGCCCGACATGGCCGCGTCCGCCGCGTTGTCGATCAGGTTGCCGACGATCGTCACCAGGTCGCGGGTGTCCAGGCCGAGGTCGTCGAGCTCGCTGTCCGGGGTGATCGCCAGCTCCCACCCCCGCTCCCCGGCCTCGGCGCTCTTGCCCAGCAGCAGCGCGGCGAGCACGGGTTCGCGGACGGCGCCCACCACCCGGTCGGTGAGCTGCTGCGCGGCCTTGATCTCCTCGGTCGCGAACGCCACCGCCTGCTCGGTACGGCCCAGCTCGACGAGGGTGATGACCGTGTGCAGCCGGTTGGCCGACTCGTGCGCGGCGGCCCGCAGGGAGTCGGCGAAGCCGCGCTCGGCGTTGAGCTGCCCGGTCAGGGACTGCAGCTCCGTGTGGTCGCGAAGGGTGACCACGGTGCCGAGCGAGCGGCTGCCTGAGCGCACCACCGCCACGTTCACCACCAGCGTCCGCTCCCCGGTCATGTGGATCTCGTCGGTACGGTTCTCCCCGGCCGAGAGCCGCTCGCTCAGCGAGGAGGGAAGGCCAAGCAGGCCGACGTGCCTGCCGTTCACCTCGCCCGACAGGCCCAGGAGTTCCCTGGCGCCGTCGTTGCAGAGCGTCACCGTACCCGCGTTGTCGACGAGCAGCAGCCCCTCCCGCACGGCGTGCAGGATCGCGTCGTGGTACTCGTACATCCGGCTCAGCTCGGTGGGGCCCATCCCGTGTGTCTGGCGGCGCAGCCTGGCCCCGACCAGGTAGGTGCCCACCCCGCCGACGGACAGGCCGAGCAGGCCGATCAGCACGGCGCCGGTGATCTGCCCGCGGAGCCTGACACTGATCTTGCTGATCGTGATGCCCGCGCTGACCAGGGCCTTCACCTCGCCGCGGGCGTCGCGGACCGGGGCGACGGCGCGGACCGAGGGGCCGAGCGTGCCGGTGTAGGTCTCGGTGAAGATCTGCCCCGCCAGGGCGGGCGCGGTGTTGCCGAGGAACCGGTGGCCGATCTGGGCCGGGTTGGGATGCGTGTAGCGCACGCCGTCGAGGCTCATGATCGTGACGAAGTCGACCCCGGTCTCCCGCCGCACCCGTTCCGCGTACGGCTGCAGGGTGGCGGAGTCGCCCAGCGAGGCGAGGACGGAGGGGGAGTCGGCCACGCTGACGGTCACCGCCCTGGCGGTGCCGACGGCCTCCTCGACGAGCAGGTCACGCATCTGCAGGAACGCCAGCAGGGCGCCACCGGTCACGGTGACGCCGACGACGACGATCTGGAGCACCAGCATCTGCCTGGCGAGGCTCCAGTCGCGGATACGTCTGGGAAGTTTCCGCAAGTTCACGAACGAAATGTACGCAATGGTGACTTAGATCACAGGGCCGGAGCATAGTCACTCGACCGGATTTTTCTTCTAGCGCGTGGAGCACGCATGAGCGCGGCCCGAGACAAAACACATTACCTGTACATAGCCGTCATCATCGCCGTGATCGCCGGTATCGCGGTCGGCTTCGCGGCCCCCGACGTCGGCCTGGCGCTGAAGCCGCTCGGTACCGCCTTTGTCGCCCTGATCAAGATGATGATCAGCCCGATCATCTTCTGCACCATCGTGCTCGGCGTCGGATCGGTCACCAAGGCCGCCAAGGTCGGCCGGGTCGGCGGCCTCGCGCTCGGCTACTTCCTCGTCATGTCGACCGTCGCGCTGGGCATCGGCCTGCTCGTGGGCAACCTGATCGACCCCGGGCAGGGCCTCCAGCTCACCGACGAGCTGCGCAAGGCCGCCGAGGCGGAGGCGGCCAAGGGCGGCGAGAGCGACACGGTCACGTTCCTGCTCGGGATCATCCCCACCACCCTGGTCTCGGCGTTCACCGAGGGCCAGGTGCTGCAGACCCTCCTCGTCGCGCTGTTCACCGGGTTCGCCCTGCAGGCGATGGGCGGGCGCGCCAAGCCCATCCTGAACGGCATCACGCACATCCAGCGGCTCGTCTTCCGGATCCTCGCCATGATCATGTGGGCCGCCCCGGTCGGCGCCTTCGGCGCGATAGCCGCAGTCGTCGGGGCCACCGGCGTGGACGCGCTCAGGAGCCTCGGCGTCATCATGCTCGCCTTCTACCTGACCTGCCTGCTCTTCGTGTTCGTCATCCTCGGCCCGATGCTCTGGGTGGTGGCGCGGGTCGGCCTGTTCTCGCTGCTCCGCTATCTCGGCCGGGAATTCCTGCTGATCCTGTCGACCTCGTCGTCGGAGTCGGCCCTGCCCCGCCTGATCGCCAAGATGGAGCACCTCGGCGTGAGCAAGCCGGTCGTCGGCATCACCGTGCCGACCGGCTACTCCTTCAACCTTGACGGCACCGCCATCTACCTCACCATGGCCACGCTGTTCATCGCGAGTGCCACGGGCGCCCCGCTCTCCTTCGGCGAGCAGCTCTCCCTGCTGGTCTTCATGATGATCGCGTCCAAGGGCGCCGCCGGGGTCACCGGCGCGGGCCTGGCCACCCTCGCGGGCGGCCTGCAGTCCCACCGCCCCGACCTGGTCGACGGCGTCGGCCTCATCGTCGGCATCGACCGCTTCATGTCCGAGGCGCGCGCGCTGACCAACTTCGCGGGCAACGCGGTCGCCACCGTCCTGGTCGGCACCTGGACCGGCGAGTTCGACCGGGACCGCGCGGTCGAGGTCCTGGCGGGCAGGGCGCCGTTCGACGAGACGACCCTCCTCGACGAGGACGGGGACGACGACAACGACGGCGACGACACCCCGCCGCCCCCGCCGCCCGCCGCGCGGTCGGACGACCCGGCCCTGTCCCCGGCGTAACCGGGATGGCGAACCGGTGGTGGGCAGAGCGCCCGCCACCGGTTCGTACGCGCGGGGGCGCACTCACCCGCTACCAGCGGGAGAGCGTCCACGGCGGGCCTGTGAGCGGTCGCCCCCTCTCGGCCGGGAGCGGACCCGCGGCCCGTACGGCCACCGGTTCACCGGCCGGTTCCCGCGGGCCGGTGGCGTTGACACCCCTGTCGCGGCGCCCTAGTTTGTGCAGGCTCAGACGATTGATCGAGGAATCGAAGGGGAGCGGTGGATGGCCGTCATCGATGCCCACCAGCACTTCTGGAACCTGGAGACGGGCTCCTACTCCTGGCTCACGCCGGAGGCGGGACCGCTCTACCGCACCTTCGCCCCCGAGGAGCTCATCCCACAGCTCGCCGCCGCCGGTGTGGAGCGGACCGTGCTGGTCCAGGCCGCCGACACCTACGCCGACACCGACGCGATGCTGGCGCAGGCCGACGCCCACGACTTCGTCGCCGCCGTGGTGGGATGGGTGCCGCTGAACCGGCCCGACGAGGCGGCCGAGGCGCTGGAGCGCTACGGCAGGCATCCGAGGTTCGCCGGGGTCAGGCATCTCATCCACGACGACCCCGACCCCGACTGGGTCGTCCAGGACACGGTGGTCGAGAGCCTGGGCCTGCTCGCCGCGGCGGGGTTGCCGTTCGACGTGGTCGCGGTGCTGCCCAGGCACCTGGAGCACGTGCCGTTCCTCGCCGAGCGCGTCCCCGGGCTGCGGCTCGTCATCGACCACCTGGCCAAGCCGCCGATCAGGGAGAAGGGCTGGGAGCCGTGGGCGTCGCTGATCGCCCGCGCCGCCGAGCACCCCAACGTGTACGGCAAGGTGTCCGGCCTCAACACCGCCGCCGACCCCGAGACCTGGACCGCAGAGGACCTCCGCCCCTACGTCGGCCACGCGCTTGAGGTGTTCGGCCCCGAGCGGCTGATGTTCGGCAGCGACTGGCCCGTGGCCGTCCTCGCGGGCGACTACGCCAAGGTCTGGGCGGAGACCGGGGTGCTGCTGTCGGGTCTCGACGGGGCCGGAAGGGACGCGGTTCTCGGCGGCACCGCCGCGCGCTTCTACGGCATCGAGGACTGACCCCGCCCGTTCCTGCTCGCGGGCCGGTCCGCGCCGTGAGGCCGACCCGCGTCCTCAGGCCGAGACCGAGACCGCGTCCGTGTCCGACAGGCTGGTCCGCGTTCTCAGGTGAGTTCGTGTTCTCAGGCTGATTCGCGCAGGAAGCCGATGCTCGCGGCGAGGCCGCGGATGTCGGCGCCGAGGGCGTGCAGGATGGAGACCGAGGCGTTCGAGCCGTCGGCCAGCAGGCCCTTGAGCAGATCCTCGCCGGTCACCCCGGAGCCGCTGCCCGAGGTGTGCAGGGCGACCTCGACGACCTTCCTCGCCCTGGCTGTGAGGAGCAGGTCACCGGCCGGGCCGCTGAGCGTCACGTTCAGCGGGCGGAGCCGGGAGCGGGTCAGCCGCCACGCCAGGGGGTCCTCGCGCCGGGCCGGGAGGCGCCGCCTGATCTCGTCCAGGTCGACGCCGATGGCGGCGAGCAGCTCGCGGTCGCCCGCCCGGCCCCTCGCGGCCTCGCGGCTCCGGATCTCCGCGCCGACCGCCTCCGGGGTGACCGCGAGGCCCGCCACCGGCCACGACCCGGCCAGGGCGAGCAGGAACATGTCCTCGTCGAGCCCGGTGCGGCCGTGGTCGAGCGCCAGCAGTCCGGCGCGGACCGTGGTCCGCCGGGCTTCGGGGGTGAATCTCGCGAACATCGTCAGCTCCCGCCCTCGGTGGTCCGGTGTGCGTGCTTGCGGTGTGCCGTCTGCCGCCTGACGCCGAGCGCCGCGGCGATGACCTCCCAGGAGGAGCCCCGGTTCCTGGCCTCGATGACGTGCGCGGCCTCAAGCTCCTCCAGGAGCCTGCGCAGCGCCGCCACGGCCGCCAGCGCCACCACCGGATCCTTGCCGTCGACGGCGTCGGCGAACTCGTTCAGCGATCCCATGCTGTCAGCATAAGCTGACAGGCTCGCTTTTGTCAGCATTTGCTGACGTCATTCCTGTGCTCGCCGCGTTCCGGGCGGGGACACGCTAGCGTGCAGGGGTGGACAGGATCTTCACCGTCGAGGAGGCGCGGGCGCTCATGCCCGTGCTGCTGGAGCGGGCCGCCGCGTTCGTGGAGATGCGGGGGGAGCTGGCCGAGCTCGCGTACGAACTCCGCAGCACCGGGACCTCCGAGGCCGGGGGGCTGGCGGAGGCGAAGGCCTACGAGGCCAGGCTGGAGGAGATCCTCGGCTGGTTCGAGGAGCGGGGCATCGAGGTCAAGGGCGTCGCGCCCCTGCTGGTCGACTTCCCCTCGACGCTCGGAGGGGTACGGGTGCGGCTGTGCTGGCTCGAAGGGGACCGCGAGCTGGTGTGGTACCACCGAGACGAGCTCGGCTTCGCCGGTCGCAGGCCCCTTCCCTGACCACGTTTCCCGGAGTCCCCTGACTACTCGATCACCAGGTTGACCGGGATGTTGCCCCGGGTGGCGTTGGAGTAGGGGCAGACCTGGTGGGCGGCCTCCACGAGGGCGGTCCCCGCCTCCCCGTGCAGCTCGTCGGGCAGCTCGACGCGCAGCGTCACGGCGAGCGCGAAGCCCTTGCCCTCGGGGGCGAGGCTCACCTCGGCGGTCACCGAGGCCTCGGAGACGTCGGCCTTCCGCTTCCGGCCGACCAGCTGGAGCGCGCTGGCGAAGCAGGCGGCGTATCCGGCCGCGAATAGCTGCTCGGGATTGGTGCCCTCGCCGGAGCCGCCCATCTCCTTCGGCGGCGTGAGGGCCACGTCGAGGCGCTTGTCGGACGAGACCGCCCGTCCTTCCCTGCCGTTGGCGGTGGCGATGGCGGTGTAGAGCGTACTCATCGGGATCCCCTCTCGGTTTTGGACAACTTAATTGTGCACAATTTAGTTGATAACAGTCAAGCTCGGTATAATCGCGACGTGAAGATCTCCGTCGAGAATCTGGTCTGCTTCGACGTGCACGCGGCGTCCCGCGCGCTGGACGCCGTCTATCGCAGGGTGCTGGCCGAGCTGGGCCTGACCTACCCGCAGTATCTGGTCATGATGGTGCTCTGGGAGCGGGAGCCGGTGACGGTCAAGGAGCTCGGCGTCAGGCTGCGGCTCGACTCGGGCACCCTGTCCCCGCTGCTGAAGCGGCTGGAGGCCGCGAGCCTGGTACGCCGCGAGCGCAGTGCCGACGACGAGCGGTCCGTGCTGGTACGGCTCACGTCCAAGGGCGTCCAGCTGGGGGAGCGCGCGTGCGACGTCCCCGCCCAGATCTTCGAGGCGGCCGGTCTCGCCCCCGCCGAGGTCCTCGACCTGCAGCACACCCTGCGCCGCGTCATCGCCTCCCTCGACGGGTCGGCGCGATGATCACGGCTGACGACGTACGCCGTGTCGCCATGGCGCTGCCCAGGACCGAGGAGAGGATCGTCAGGGACCGGGTGACGTTCCGGGTGGGCCGGATCGTCTACGTCGCGATCTCGCCGGACGAGACCTCGATGGGCTTCGCCTTCCCCAAGGAGGAACGGGCCGCGCTGGTCGCGGCCGAGCCGGAGAGGTTCCACATGCCCCGGCCCTCCGACGAGCGCTACAACTGGGTACGGGTGTGGCTCGCGACGATCGACGGGGACGAGATGCGCGAGCTCGTCGAGGAGGCGTGGCGGATGGTCGCGCCCAAGAGGCTCGCGGCCGCCCATCTCGGAGAGCCGGTGATCAGGAGGTCCCGCTGAGATGGACCTCCCTGGCCAGTTTCGTCGTCTGGGCGGTGGAGCGCTGCCAGGTGGTCCCCGCGGGATGGGCGGTCAGCAGGACCATGATCCAGCGCTCCTTGGGGCCGACGAGCCCGGTGGTGTGCAGAACCGGACGTCCCAGATCGGGCACCGGCCCGGCCTGGACGGGCACGACCTGCGCGGTGAGCGTGGCGTCGGCGGCGGACGCGGGGCGAGCGACGAGCGGGACGTCTCCACCGGTCGCGGGCGCGGTGGAGGCCGAAGGAGTGGTGGAGGCGGGGGAGGTCGTGGGGCGGCAGCGGACCGGGGGCGTGGAGCCGTACCCCGACCAGCCCTGCTTGACCGCCCACGGGCCGCGCACCGCGCGGGGGATGCCGAAGTACTGGTCGAAGCCGTCGGAGCCGCACTGCCCCGACCTGCGCAGGTGACCCAGGATCAGGCCGCTGACCCCGGGGTCGGCCTGGTCGAGCAGATAGCGGTAGGTCCTGACGACGTCCATCGCGCTGAGCGAGGTGTATCCCCAGAAGCCCGGCTTGTCGGCCGGTGGGGGAGCGGTGTCGGTGAGCCGCAGCCTGCGCGCCATCCGCTGGATGATCCTTCCCTGGCCGCCCCGGGTCCAGAAGGACGTCGCGGCGCCGTCGTCGCTGACCCGCAGCATGGCCTTGAGCAGCGTCAGATCCCCCTTGGGAACGCTCTTGCGCGACTCCAGGTAGTCGATCGCGATGAGGATCTTCACCACCGACGCCGACCGGAACCTCCGGTGCGCGTTGCGGTACTCGGTCACCTTCGCCGCCTGCCGGTCGAAGACCACGTACCCGGCTGTCACTCCCGCCGGGACGTTCGGCTTGCCGGGGGCGGCGGCCGAGGCCGGAGTGGTGGCCGCGATAAGCGGAAGAACTGTTGCGAGGGCTACCAGAAAACGCGTCACGGGACGAATGCCTATCAGATCCCGGCGCCGACGTCAGGAAGACGCCCTTCCCGGGCTCCCCGGACTTCCCAGGCTTCCTGGACTTCCCGGGCTCCCGGGACTTCCCGAACCTTCCGGACGCCCGCCCCTCCCCGCCCCTCCCCGGCCCGGCGGGCAAACTCTCGCGATATAACCAACTAAACATGTAGAGATTAAGGGTTTTGGTGTTATTGTCGTCATATGTCGGCAGTTCCCTTGCATCTCGCCGTCGCGCTCGACGGCGCCGGATGGCATCCCGCGGCCTGGCGTGACCCCGCCGCCTCCCCGAAAGCCCTGTTCACCGCCGCCTACTGGGCCGCCCTGGCGGCCGAGGCCGAGCACGGCCTCCTCGACTTCGTCACCATCGAGGACTCCCTCGCCCTGCAGACCACGCGCCTGGACGGCCACGACGGCCGCACCGACCAGGTGCGCGGGCGCCTCGACGCCGTCCTCGTGGCCTCCAGGATCGCCCCGCTGACGAGCAGGGTCGGGCTGGTGCCCACGGTCACCACCACGCACACCGAGCCCTTCCACGTCGCCAGCTCCGTCGCCACCCTCGACTACGTCAGCTCCGGGCGGGCCGGATGGCGCGCCCAGATCTCCGGGCGCCACACCGAGGCCGCCCACTTCGGCCGCAGGGAGGTCCCCGAGCTGAGGCCGGAGGACCTCGGCGACATCGACGGGTCCCCCCTGGTCCGGGAGCTGTTCGGCGACGCCGCCGACGCCGTCGAGGCGGTGCGGCGGCTCTGGGACAGCTGGGAGGACGACGCGGTCATCCGCGACGTGGCCACCGGCCGGTTCGTCGACCGCGACAGGCTCCACTACGTCGACTTCGAGGGCGAGCACTTCACCGTCAAGGGCCCCTCCATCGTGCCGCGGCCGCCCCAGGGGCAGCCGCTGGTCACCGCGCTGGCACACTCCCGGCTGCCGTACGAGTTCGCCGCGCGTGGTGCCGACGTCGTCTACGTCACGCCGCACGACACCGAGCGGGTACGGGCCATCGTGGGCGAGGTGCGCGAGATCGAGGGCGAGGTGCGCGCCCCGGAGGCCGGAGCGCTGAAGGTCTTCGCGGACCTCGTCGTGTTCCTGGGAGAGGACGGGGACGGCGCCCGCGAGCGCAGGGCCCGGCTCGACGAGCTCGACGGCGCCGCGTACACCTCCGACGCCGCGATCTTCACGGGCACGCCCGGCGAGCTGGCCGACCTGCTCCTGGAGTGGCGCGCGGCCGGTCTGGAGGGCTTCAGGCTCCGGCCCGCCGTGCTGCCGACCGACCTGAACGCGATCACGCGCGGCCTGGTGCCCGAGCTGCGGGCACGCGGCGCCTTCCGCCGCGCGTACGAGGCCGACACGCTGCGCGGCCACCTCCGCCTGCCCCGACCCGCCAGCCGCTACGCAGGGAGCCGACGATGAAGCAGGTCATCCTCGCCGCCCACTTCCCGGGCGTGAACAACCACACGGTCTGGAGCGATCCCGCCTCGGGCAGCCAGATCGACTTCGCCTCCTTCGCCCATCTGGCGCGGACCGCCGAGCGGGGGAGGTTCGACTTCTTCTTCCTCGCGGACGGGCAGCGGCTGCGTGAGCAGCGCGGCAGGATCCACGACCTCGACGTGGTCGGCCGCCCCGACTCGCTCACCGTGCTCTCCGGCCTCGCCGCGGTCACCGACCACCTGGGGCTGGCCGGGACGATCAACGCCACCTTCAACGAGCCGTACGAGCTCGCCCGCAAGCTCGCCACCCTCGACCACCTGTCCGGCGGCCGGGCCGGGTGGAACGTCGTCACCTCCTCCGACGCGTTCACCGGGGAGAACTTCCGCCGGGGCGGCTTCCTGGAGCACGCGCTACGTTACGAGCGGGCCGAGGAGTTCGTGCGGACCGTCAACGAGCTCTGGGACTCGTGGGCCGCCGAGGACCTCGTCGCGGACCCGGGCGCGGGCACGTTCGCCAGGCCGGAGGCGGGGGAGTTCGCGCACCGGGGCACCCAGTTCGACATCGGCGGCCACTTCACCGTGCCGCGCAGCCCGCAGGGCCGCCCGCTCACCATCCAGGCCGGAGACTCCGAGGGGGGCCGGGCCTTCGCGGCGGCCACCGCCGACGCCATCTTCTCCCGGCACAGCAGGCTCCAGGAGGGGCAGGTCTTCTACCGCGACATCAAGTCGAGGCTGGCCGCGCACGGCCGGTCCCCCGACTCCCTGAAGATCCTGCCCGGCGTCACGTTCGCGCTCGGCGACACCGACGCCGAGGCCCAGGAGAACGCCGACCACATCCGCCGCCAGCAGGTCAGCCCGCAGACCGCGATCCTGCTGCTGGAGCAGCTGTGGAACCGCGACCTGTCGGCCTACGACCCCGAGGGCCCGCTGCCCGAGATCGACCCCGACGTCTCGGACGACTCGATCATCAAGGGCCGGACCCGGATGTACCGCGACCCGCTCGCGACGGCGGCGGAGTGGCGGGCCCTGGCCGAGTCCAAGAAGCTCGGCATCCGCGACCTGATCATCGAGGTGACCGGCAGGCAGTCCTTCATCGGCTCGCCCTCGCGCGTCGCCGAGGAGATCAACGAGTTCGTGCAGGGCGACGCCTCCGACGGCTTCATCCTGGTGCCGCACCTCACCCCCGGCGGCCTGGACGACTTCGTCGACAGGGTCGTGCCGCTGCTGCAGGAGCGCGGTGTCTTCCGCGCCGAGTACGAGACCACCACGCTGCGGGGTCACCTGGGGCTGGAGAACGAACGATGAAATTTCTGGCCATCACCCTGATCGTCCATGGCCCCGACCCCATCACCGGCGAGCTCAAGTCGACCAACGCGCGCCTGCGCGAGGTCGTCGAGAACGCCGTCCTCGCCGAGGAGCTCGGCTTCGACGGCTTCGGCGTCGGGGAGCGGCACGAGCGCCCGTTCATCTCCTCGTCCCCGCCGGTCGTGCTCAGCCACATCGCGGCCAGGACGTCGGCGATCAGGCTGTTCACCGCGGTCACCACGCTGAGCCTGCTGGACCCCGTACGCGCCTACGAGGACTACGCCACCCTCGACCACCTCTCCGGGGGGCGCCTGGAGCTCATCATCGGCAAGGGCAACGGCGCCGCGCAGGCCCAGCTGTTCCACGTGACCGGCGAGGACCAGTGGGACCGCAACCGGGAGGGCTACGAGCTGTTCCGCCGCCTGTGGCGGGAGGACAGGGTGACCTGGTCGGGGAAGTTCAGGCCGTCCCTGACCGACGCGGAGACCTGGCCCCGCCCGCTGCAGAGGCCCATCCGCGTCTGGCACGGCAGCGCCACCAGCGAGGAGTCGGTCGAACTCGCCGCCCTGTACGGCGACCCGCTCTTCTCCGCCAACGTCAGCAACCCCGTCGAGCCGTACGAGGAACTGGTCCGCCACTACCGGGAACGCTGGGAGTTCCACGGCCACGACCCCGCCGACGCCCTGGTGGGCGCGGGCACCGCCGGTTACTACGCGACCAGGAACTCCCAGGACGCGATCGAGACCTACCGGCCGATCTTCAACGCCCGGCTGGAGCTGTTCAAGAAGGTCGGGGTGACCCCGGTCTTCCACACCCTGGAGGACGCGATCGAGCGCAGCTCCATCCTGGTCGGCAGCCCGCAGCAGATCATCGACAAGGTCCACCGCTACCACGGGCGGCTCGGGCACGAGGTCATGCACCTGCACGCCGACGCGGACGGCCTCACCGACAAGCAGCACCGGACGGCCCTGGAACTCTTCCAGAGCGACATCGCCCCCGTGCTGCGCGCGGAGATCCCCAGCAGGCCGTTCCCCCGGCACGAGGACGCCGAACCAGGGGCCCCGGGCCCGGAGACTACACAGCGCGAGAGTCCACAGCGGGAGAACTCACCGCGCGACAGTTCACAGCGCGGGGACGCGCGGGACGGGGGACGGGCATGACCTCCCTGTCGATCCTCGACCTGGCCCCCATCCCCTCCGGCGGCACCCCCGGCGACGCGCTGCGCAACACCCTGGACCTGGCCCGGCGGGCCGAGGAGTTCGGCTACCGCCGCTACTGGGTGGCCGAGCACCACCTCGCGCCCGGCGTCGCCAGCGCCGCCCCCGCCGTGCTCATCGCCCTGGTGGCCGCCGCGACCAGCACGATCAGGGTCGGCTCGGGGGCCGTCCAGGTCGGCCACCAGACCGCGCTGTCGGTGGTCGAGCAGTTCGGCCTCGTCGACGCGCTCTACCCGGGCCGCATCGACCTCGGCCTGGGCCGGTCGGGCCAGCGCAAGGCCGAGTTCGCGGAGCTGGCCAAGAAGGCCCCGCCCCCGCCGAGGCCCGCCAGGGTCGTGGACGGGCTGCTCATCCCGGAGGCCTTCTCCTTCGCCACGCTGGCGAAGTCACCGCTGTTCTCCCTGTACGGCGCGCTGCTGCAGCAGCCGGGCGCGGAGAGCCCCGACTTCGCCGACCAAGTCGACGACATCGTGGCGCTGCTGGCCGGGACCTACCGTTCCCCCGAGGGGGTGGCCGCGCACGCCACGCCGGGCGAGGGCGCGGACCTGGCACTGTGGATCCTGGGCAGCAGCGGCGGGCAGAGCGCGCAGGTGGCGGGGGAGCGTGGACTGCCGTTCGCGGCGAACTACCACGTCAGCCCGTCCGGGGTGCTGGACGCCGCGGAGGCGTACCGGGAGGCGTTCAAGCCCTCGGAGGTCCTCGCCGAGCCCTACCTCGTCGTCTCGGCCGACGTCGTCGTGGCGGAGGACGACGAGACGGCCAGGGAGCTCGCCTCCCCGTACGGGCTCTGGGTCCGCAGCATCCGCACCGGCGCCGGGGCGATGCCGTTCCCGACACCGGCCGAGGCCGCGGCGCACGAGTGGACGGAGGAGGACCGTGAGCTGGTCGCCGACCGGCTGGCCACCCAGTTCGTCGGCTCCCCGGAGACCGTCGCGGAGAGGCTGCGCGTGCTGCGCGACGTCACCGGCGCCGACGAGCTGCTCGTCACCACCATGACCCACGACCACGCCGACCGGGTCCGCTCCTACGAGCTGCTCGCCGAGGAGTGGGAGGGACCCGCCACCGGACGTTGAGCCCCCGTCACGCCCTGTCGGCGCCACCGGATCCGGTGGCGCCGACAGGGCTTCACCGGTGCCTGTCCGGTTTGTCCTTCCGGCCGGTCCGGAACCGGGCCTCCGAGGCGTACGGACGCGCCGTCGCGCGGAACCGGGCCGTCAGGGATTGCATAGGAAACTTTCCTATTGAATACTGCGATGAGCAGGCCAATCCCCCCGATCTCACCCCTCGCGCCCCTCGGTACACCGCCCGGTGAGCCGCCGCGCCGGACCGGTCGCCCCCCGGTGACCCCCGTCCCGGCCGGACCGCCGCGAGGAGGGCTCTCGCATCGAGACATGCCACAGCCGTCCCCGCTCCAAGGAGGTCCCCATGCTTCGACGCGTCCTCGCGACGGCCGCCTGCGCCGTGCTGGCCGGTGCCGCCGTGCTCACCCTCGGCTCCCCGGCACAGGCCGCCGCTCCCGCCCGGAGCGCCGCGGCGCTCGTCACGGTCGACCTGGTCTTCAGCCCGCTGTACGTCGGCGACTACTGCAGGGCCAAGGTGAACTCGTCCGCCTACATCGGCTTCTACCGGAACAACAGCATCAGTTGCCACGGATCGGGCTTCCTGGGGCAGGGAGACCCGTACCTGGCGTGTAAGTATCTGACCACCGACGTGGTGATGAGCGCCCTGCCCGGCCCGTACGAGGCGCTGCTCTGCCGCGTGATCCGCTGACTTCACCCGTCCGGCACCCGGTGGCTACGGCCGCCGGGTGCCGGACGTTTTTTCCCGGAAGATCCGGCAGGATGTCGAGAACGCGCCGAGGGCTCCGACGTCCCGGGTGAGACGCCTCGCGACGGGGCGTCCGCGATCCGCCACCGGAAGGGATCCGGTGGCGGTCGGATATGGGAAAGGACCGTTCTGTGAAAAACTCCGGCCTCGGCAGCATCCTGCTCGGCAGCGCCAACCCGGCCCGGCTGCACGCCTGGTATCTCGCCGCCCTGGAACCCAAGCACTTCGGGGACACCTTCATCGACTTCGGCGACGTCCGGGTGCTCTTCGAAGACCGTGCCGACGTCGCCCCGGCGACCGCCGAGCCCGGACGGGTGATCTTCAACTTCCACGTGGAGGACGCCCGTGCCACGGCCGACCATCTCGACGGCCTGGGGGTGACCTGGCTGGTCGAGGTCGAGCGGCGAGAGGTCGGGCTGTTCGGCACGCTGGTCGACCCGGACGGCAACTACATCCAGATCATCGAGCTCACTGAGGAGTATCTCGCCGCCCAGAGGCGATGACCTGTCCGGGGAACGACAGGACGAGCGGAAGGAGAAGGACGTGTTCCGGCAGACCAGGGCGTTCAGTGGATTCGCGGTGGACGACGTCGACACGGCGAGAAGGTTCTACACCGAGACCCTCGGGCTGGAGGTGTCCGAGCGGAACGGCATGCTGACCCTGCACCTCGCCGGGGGCGGGAACGTGCTGGTCTACCCGAAGCACGACCACGTCCCGGCCTCGTACACCATCCTCAACTTCCCGGTGGACGACATCGACGCCGCCGTCGACGGGCTGGTCGGGCGCGGGGTGGTCTTCGAGCGGTACGACGGCCTCCCGCAGGACGACAGGGGCGTCATGCGGGAGGGGGGTCCCCACATCGCGTGGTTCAAGGACCCCGCGGGCAACGTCCTGTCCGTGCTCCAGGAGGGGTGACGGTCCCGCCAGGCCCGCCCGTTCCGGCGGGCCGGGCGGGACTCAGGCGCGCTTGGCGATGGCGGTGATGAAGGGCTGGACGAGCCGCGCGGCCAGCGGGCCGAACGCGGCCAGGATGAGGACGTACGCGGCGGCCAGCGGGCCCAGGTCGGGGTGCACCCCGGCGGCCACGGCGAGCCCGGCGATCACGATGTTGAACTCACCCCGGGGGATGAGCGCGATACCGGCCCGCGCCCGCCCGGCCCTGGCGATGCCCGCCCGGCGGGCGGCGTAGGCGCCGGTGAGCAGCTTCGTGATCATGCTGACCAGGGCGAGTAGCGCGGCCAGCCCGGCGACCGGCAGGATCTTGCCCGGGTCGGTCTGCAGACCGAAGAAGACGAAGAACACCGCGGCGAACAGGTCGCGGATCGGGGTGAGCAGCGCCTGCGCGTCCTCGGCCAGCTCGCCCGAGAGCGCGATGCCGACCAGGAAGGCGCCGACCGCGGCCGAGACCTGCAACTGCTGCGCCACCCCGGCGACGAGCAGCGCGAGCCCGATGACCTTCAGCAGCAGCACCTCGGAGTTGGGGCTGGAGACGAAGGCCTCGATGAACCTGCCGTAGCGGAGCGCGACCAGTAGCACGACGCTGACCGCGGCCAGCGCGATCGCCACGGTGACCGCGCCGCTGGCGAGGCTCAGCCCGGCCAGCACCGCGGTGAGGATCGGCAGGTAGATCGCCATCGTGAGGTCCTCGAAGACCAGCAGCGACAGCACCACCGGCGTCTCGCGGTTACCGATCCACCCCAGGTCGGACAGGACCTTCGCGGTGATGCCCGAGGAGGTCGCGTACGTGACACCGGCCATGGCGATGGCGGCCACCGGACCCCAGCCCAGCAGCAGCGCGGCGATCGCGCCCGGCGCCGCGTTGAGCACCAGGTCGACGACGCCCGCGCGCGCGTTGCCCTTCAGGCTCGTCACGAGCTCGTCGGCGTTGTACTCCAGGCCGAGGGTGAGCAACAGCAGGATCACGCCGAGTTCGGCGCCGACCGCGATGAACTCCTCGCTGGTGGCGAGGGGCAGGATGCCGCCGGTGCCGAAGGCCAGACCGGCGATGAGATAGAGGGGGATGGGCGAGATGCCCACCCTCAGGGCGAGTGCTCCGAGTATGCCGAGCCCGAGAAGGACAGCACCGAGCTCAAGGAAAAGAATCGCGGTGTGCACCCGTGCCCTACCCGCCGGAAAGGATGTCGGAGACGGCGGAGGTGCTCTCCGGGCTGCCCACCACGACCACCACGTCACCCTCGAGCAGGGTGAAGTCGGGGGCGGGGCTGGCGAACACCTGACCCTCGCGCACCACGGCCACGATGGACGCGCCGGTGCGGGTGCGGACGCGCGCGTCACCCATCGGCCGCCCGGCGTACGGGGAGCCGGACAGGATCGGCAGCTGCAGGCTGACCAGGCCCTCGACCTCGCGGTGCAGGGCGTTGAGGCGCTGCACGATGCGCGGGGCGCCGAGCAGCTCGGCGAGCGCGTCGGCCTCCTCGTCGTTCAGCTTGACGGTCTCGCACGCGCGGTCGGGATCGTCGGGGTCGTATATCACCAGGTCGCGGCGGCCGGTGCGGTGAGAGACGATCCCGATGCGCCTGCCGGACCGAGTGGTGAACTCGTGTCGCAGTCCTATACCGGGCAGTGCCGTCTGCTCGACCTCCACGGTGCCGCTCCTCCGCGTGTGTACGTCCTTTACGGAAAACCTACCAACCCGGGTTCGGCACCGCGTCGCCGACTATAACCCTTATTTCCGATTGACTTTGTGGGTTATTTGTCAGACGATTGGCGGGATCCCCCAGCCTCCAGCCGTGAATGAGGTCTTCCGTGTCCGCTCCCGCCGTCGACGCGGGGATGCGACAACGAGCCGTGCGAACACGGTCACGCGTCCCCCTGCTCTCCGCCACCGCCTGGCAGCGCCTCGCCAGTCCCCTGGTCATCGTCGTCGTCTGGCAGGTCGCCAGTGCCACCGGACTCCTCCCGGAACGGCTCCTCGCCTCACCCCTCAAGATCCTCACCACCGCCGCCGGGCTCGTCCAGGAAGGAGTCCTGCCCGAGGCGATCGCCGTCTCGCTCCAGCGGGCCGTGATCGGCTTCGCCCTCGGCGCGGTCGCCGGAATCGGCCTGGCCCTGGTCGCCGGGCTCAGCCGGGTGGGGGAGAACGCCGTCGACCCGCCGCTGCAGATGCTGCGGGCCCTCCCGCTGTTCGGCCTGATCCCGCTGTTCATCCTCTGGTTCGGCATCGGGGAGACCCCCAAGGTGGCCCTGGTCGCCCTCGGCGTGGTCTTCCCGCTCTACCTCAACACCTTCTCCGGGATCCGCGGCGTCGACGGCAAGCTCGCCGAGGTGGCCCGGGTGCTGCGGCTGAGCCGTACGGAGACGGTCACCCAGATCGTCCTGCCGGGCGCGCTGGCCCAGACCCTCGTCGGCCTGCGGCAGAGCCTGGGCGTGGCCTGGCTGGCGCTGATCGTGGCCGAGCAGATCAACGCGGACGCCGGACTGGGATACATGATCAACAACGCCCGGGAGTTCCTGCGCACCGACGTGATCGTCGTCGGCCTGATCGTCTACGCGATCCTCGGCCTGCTGACGGACGCGCTGGTACGCCTGCTGGAGAGGAGGGCCCTGTCATGGCGCCAGAACTTCCTGTCACGCTGACCTCGTCCCGATCCCGTACGGAGACTCGTACGGAGACGCCTTCGCGCACCGATCCTCGGTCCTCCACGGAGGCACCTTCGCGTACGGAGACCCGGCGCTCCTCCCCGGAGGCCCCGGTTCCTTCGGAGGGAGTGTCCCGCACGGAGGCTCCGGTGGCGGCCGTCAGGGGACTCACCCGGGACTTCGGGGAACGACGGGTCCTCGACGGGGTCGACCTGGAGATCGGCCAGGGCGAGTTCGTCGCCCTGCTCGGCCGTAGCGGCTCGGGCAAGTCCACCCTCCTGCGGGTGCTCGCCGACCTCGACCCCGGCGCCAGGGGCGAGGTCGAGGTCGGCGGCACCGTCGCCGTGGCCTTCCAGGAACCCCGGCTCGTGCCGTGGAGGCGGGTCCTGGCCAACGTCGCCCTCGGCCTGCGCGCCCCCGACCCGCGCGCCGCCGCGCTCGCCGCGCTGGAGGAGGTCGGCCTCGGCGGGCTGCGCGACGCCTGGCCGCTCACCCTGTCGGGCGGCGAGGCCCAGCGGGCCTCCCTGGCCAGGGCGCTGGTCCGCGAACCCGGCCTGCTCCTGCTGGACGAGCCGTTCAGCGCCCTGGACGCGCTGACCCGCATCACCATCCACCGGCTCGTGCTCGACCTGTGGGCGAGGCACCGCCCCGGCATCCTGCTCGTCACCCACGACGTGGACGAGGCCATGCTGCTCGCCGACCGCGTCCTGGTGCTCGACGGGGGCGCCATCGCCCACGAGTCCAGGGTCGAACTGCCCCGGCCCCGGCACCGCGACCACCCCGATCTCATCGCACTGCGCTCCACCCTGCTCAACCGGCTGGGCGTCACCCCGGAAGGAACCGCATGAAACGTCGTGTCACCGCCCTGATCGCCGCGGCACTGCTCCTCACCGTCACCGCCGCCTGCGGGGCGGAGAAGGAACAGGGCGTCCGCGCCGACGGCTCGGTCGACCTGTCCCAGGTGACGCTGCGCGTCGGCGACCAGAAGGGCACGGGTCTCCAGGCGCTGCTGACGGCGGCCGGACAGCTCGACGACGTCAAGTACAAGGTGACGTGGTCCCAGTTCACCTCGGGGCCGCCGATCCTGGAGGCGATCAACGCCGGTTCCCTGGACTTCGGCGCGGTCGGCAACGCCCCGCCGGTCTTCGCCGCCGCCGCCGGGGCGAAGATCGCCGTCGTCGCGGTCGCGGAGAAGGGGGTCGGCGGCCAGGCCGTCGTCGTCCCGGCCGACTCGCCCATCAAGACCCCGGCCGACCTGCGCGGCAAGCGCGTCGCCGTCGCCAAGGGCAGCTCCGCGAACTTCCACCTGCTGGCCGTGCTGAAGAAGGAGGGCCTGAGCTTCGACGACATCCAGCCCCAGTACCTCCAGCCGCCGGACGCCCTGGCCGCGCTCTCCTCCGGCAAGATCGACGCCTGGGCCATCTGGGACCCCTACACCGCCCAGGCCGAGGCCCAGACCAAGGCGCGCGTCCTGGTCGACGGCGAGGGCTACGCCAACGGCTTCGAGTTCCAGATCGCGGGCAAGGACTCCCTCGCCGACCCGGCCCGCACGGCGGCGCTGGGCGACTGGGTGGGGCGGATCCGCAGGGCGCACCAGTGGGCCAACGACCACCAGGACGAGTGGACCAAGGTCTTCTCCGAGCTCACCGGGCTGGACCCGGGGATCGTCGGCACGGCGATCAAGCGCAGCTCGTTCAGGGATCTCAAGCTCGCCGGGGACGTCGTCGAGCGCGAGCAGCTCGTGGCCGACGCCTTCAACGAGGCCAAGCTCATCCCCGTACCCGTGAAGTTCGCCGACGTCGTCGACACCCGGTTCGACGCCACCCTGGAGAACCCCTCGTGACGTTTCTTTCGACGTCCCTTTCGAGGACCGGAGGCACCCGATGAAGTTCCACTGGTTCCTGCCCACCGCCGGTGACAGCCGGGTCCTCACCGGGGGCGGCCACGGCCTCGCCAGGGGGCACGGCCGCTCCGAGGCGGCGGCGTTCCGCGCGCCGGACATCGAGTACCTGGCGCAGGTCGCCCGGTCCGCCGAGCAGCTCGGGTTCGAGGCGGTCCTCACCCCGACCGGCACCTGGTGCGAGGACGCCTGGCTGGTCACCGCCGCGCTGACCCGCGAGACCGAACGGCTGAAGTTTCTCGTCGCGTTCCGGCCGGGCTTCATGTCCCCGACACTGGCCGCGCAGATGGCCGCCACCTACCAGCGGCTCTCGCGCGGCAGGCTCCTGCTCAACGTGGTGACCGGCGGGGAGACCGTCGAACAGGCCAGGTTCGGCGACCACCTGTCCAAGGACGAACGCTACGAGCGCACCGACGAGTTCCTCTCGATCGTGCGCGGCGCGTGGAGCGGCACCCCGTACGACTTCGACGGCACGCACTACCGCGTCGACGGCGCGATGGTCTCCGAGGCGCCCGACCCCGTCCCGGAGATCTACTTCGGCGGCTCCTCGCGGGCGGCGGGACCGGTCGCGGCCAAGCACGTGGACGTCTACCTCACCTGGGGCGAGCCCCCCGAGCAGGTGGCGAGGAAGATCGAGTGGGTCCGCGAGCTGGCCGAGGAACAGGGCCGCAAGCTCCGCTTCGGCATCCGGCTGCACGTGATCACCCGCGACACCGAGCGCGACGCCTGGGCGGAGGCGGAGCGGCTGCTGGCCGCCATCGACCCGGCCGACATCGTCTCGGCCAGGAAACTGCTGAGCCGCAGCGAGTCGGTCGGCCAGAAGCGCATGCTGGAACTGCACGAGGGCTTCGCCGGAGGCACCGCCCGCGACCTGGAGATCCACCCGAACCTCTGGGCCGGGGTCGGCCTCGTCAGGGGAGGCGCCGGAACCGCCCTGGTCGGCAGCCACTCCCAGGTCGCCGAGCGGATCGAGGAGTACGCCTCGCTCGGCATCGAGGAGTTCGTCCTGTCCGGCTACCCCCACCTGGAGGAGTCGTACTGGTTCGGCGAGAACGTGCTTCCCCGGCTCGCCGCCGCGCCCGTGCCACGGTGAGCACGCGGGCGGCCGCAGCGGGAGCCCCGGCCGCCCGGAGGTGAGCGCGGTCACGACGGGCACGGGCCGTGCCCGCCTCGCGGTCGCCGCGCCCGCCATCACGCTATGTGTTGCGTGTGGTCCCGCCGGGGAGGAGTCTCGACCCATGCACGACGACCGCCCGTACGACATCGTGTTGTTCGACGCGACCGGGTTCACCGGGGCGCTCACCGCGGAGTACCTCGCGCGCAACATCGGTCCCTCTCTCCGGTGGGCCCTGGCCGGGCGCGACCGGGCCAGGCTCGAAGCGGTCAGGGAGCGGATCGGTCTGCCCACGCCGACGTGACCGACCCCGCCTCCCTGGCGGAGATCGCGAGGCGGTCCAGGGTCGTCGCGACCACCGTGGGTCCCTTGCGGGTCACGCCTGGTCAGGGGGGTCACCCGGTCGCGGTGTGGAGCGGTGACGCCTGCGGTAGGCGCGCTGCTGGCAGGCCCGTGAGCAGTAGGCGCGGGGGCGGCCCGCCTCCGCCCGCTCCAGGCTCTTACCGCACGTCACACACGAGGCGCTTTCATCACGCCTTACATCACGCTCGCGGACCAGCGCCTCGACACCGTCCAGTACGCGCCGCAGGCCGAACCCGAAGGAGTCCTCCGGCTCGTCGTAGCCGCCCGCCTCCCAGACGCGGGTCAGGGTGGGGTAGAGGTGGAGGTTCTCGTACAGGGAGCCCCTGGCGCCCCACCACTCCTCCTCGGAGACCCCGGTGTGCCGCTCGATCCTGGCGATCTCCGCGACTCTGGCCGCCTCACTGTCCACGAACCGGCCGACGAGGCCCACCACCGCGACCATCTCGGAGGGTCTCAGGCCGGTCCCCTCCAGGGTGCTGAGCGCGTACTCGAAGTGGGCGATGGAGTTCGGGCCGGGAACGTGCCGGGTGCCGCGTACCCCGGCCAGCCAGGGATGGCGGCGGCACAGGGCCCAGCCGCGCCGCGCCCACCCCTCAAGCGCCTCGCGCCACCCGTGCGACGCGCCCGCCGAGATGCCCGCCGTGTCCGCCGGGACGTCACCGCCCACCTCGTCCCGCGCCACGCCCGCCGCCGCGTCACCCGCCGAGCCCCCCGCCCCGGCCCCTGCCTCGCCCCCCGGCCCTGTCCCTGCCCTTGTCCCGGCTCCTGTCGTGGCCTCGGCCCCGGCCCCTGTTCCGGTTTCTGTCCCGGTGCCGGGCGTGACGTCTGCCGGGCCGTCTGTCGCGACGCCGTCTGTCACAACGCCGCCCATCACCGCGTCGCACATCAGGTCGACGAGCTGTGCCTTGCCCGGTATGTGCCGGTACAGCGACATGCTGGTGAAGCCGAGCCGTTCGCCGACCCGGCGCATGGACAGCCCCTCGATCCCGTCGGCGTCGGCGATCTCGACGGCGGCGCGCACGATCGCGCCGACGCTCAGCCCCTGTCGCGGCGCGGCGTCCCACGGCTCCCGCCACAGCAGCTCGACCGTCCGGTTCGGATCCTCCTCGACGGCCACCCGTCCTCCTTCGGCTTGACGCCCAGCTCCAATATCTGTTTATGCTGTATAGCAGCGTTTACATTATAAACGAGGAGTGCTCCTTGAGTGAGCTCTATGTCTCTCCCACCGGTGACGACGCCTGGCCCGGCACCCGGGAACAACCCTTCGCGACCCTCGCCCACGCCCGCGACCTGGCCCAAGGCACCGGTACCGGCACCGTGGTCAACCTGCTGGCAGGCATCCACCGGCTCACCGAAACCCTCCGGCTCACCGAGGCCGACTCCGGCGTGACCTACCGGGCCGCAGCCGAGGCCGACGAGACGGGCGAGACCGGCGAGGTGGTCGTCAGCGGTGGCCGGAGGATCACCGGCTGGCGCGAGCGGGACGGCGTCTGGCTGGCCGAGGTCGGCGACCTCGACACCCGCCAGCTCTACGTCGACGGCCGCAGGGCCGGGCGGGCCGCGATCGACGCCCTTCCCGGGAACGCCACCAGAACCGACACGGGTTACGTCACCGACAGCACGGCCCCGCAGAGCTGGGGCAACCCCGGCGACGTCGAGTTCGTCCTGCGCGGCGTCTACCCGTGGACGGAGGCCCGCTTCGGCGTCGCCGCCGTCGAGGGTGACGAGCACTCGACCACCGTCACCATGGCCCAGCCCGCCTTCGGCTGGGCGATCAAGCTCTACAACTCGGTCGTCCCGTGGGAGGGCGGCGGCGAGTCCTACGGCCCCGGCCTACCGACCCGGGTGGAGAACGGCTCGGGCTTCCTGACCGAGCCGGGCACCTTCGTCCTCGACAGGTCCCGCCCCGGCCACCACGTCCTGCGCTACCGGCCGCGCCCCGGCGAGGATCCCGGGCGTACGGAGGTCGTCGCCCCCGTGCTTGAGGAACTGGTCAGGGTCACCGGCGCCCGCGACGTCGCCTTCCTGGGCATCACCTTCGCCGACGCCACCTGGATGCGGCCGAGCAGCCCCGAGGGCTTCCTGCACTACCACGGCGCCGGTTACTACGACGGCGGCCCCATCGAGAAGGTGTCGTTCGCCGAGGGGGCGTGGGTGACGGTCCCCGGGGAGTCGCTGACGATCCCCGCGAACGTCGTGTTCGAGGGCGCCGAGCGGGTCGCGATAGAAGGCTGCCGTTTCACCAGGCTGGGCGCCACCGCCCTGCGGTTCTCCGACGGCGGCGCCGGAATCACGGTGCGGGGCAACGTGTTCCAGGACGTCAGCGGCGGCGGCGTCTCGATCGGCGGGAGCCGTGGCGTCACGGTCGAGAACAACTGGGTCCACGACATCGGCCTGGAGTACTCGGGCTCACCGGGCATCGCGGTGACCGCGAGCGAGGACTCCACGGTCGCGCACAACCAGGTGAACGACGTCCCGCACTGCGGCATCGTGCTCGGCCCCGGCAAGAGCACCCGGGTCCTGCGCAACCTCACCTTCGACACCCTCAAGGTGCTCGCCGACGGCGGCGGTATCTACCTGTCGGGCCCGCAGGGCGACTCCCACGACAACGGCGCGGTGATCCGGGGCAACGTCGTGCGCGACACGATCACGCCGTACAACTTCGCGCTCTACACCGACTACGGTGCCGCCTGGGTCACCGTCGAGGGCAACGCCGTCCAGCGCGCGGACAACACCGCCACCCTGCAAGTTTGGCCGCCGCTGGAGAACGTCGTCCTCCGCGGCAACGTCTGGGACGCCGATCCCGTGGGCTGGGACGACCCGCCGGAGGGCGTCACCCTGGAGGACAACGCGACGCTGACCGACGAGAAGGACTTCGAGGCCCGTACGGCGGACGTCGTCGCGCGGGCGGGCCTGGAGCCGGGCTACGCCCACCTGCTCGGCCGGTGACCGCCGGGCCTCCGCCGCCCCGGGGACGGCGGAGGTCCGTTCCCGCTGTCCGGCACGCGAACCGGTGGATCTTCCCCGCGTCGCGGCCGGGCGTCCAACGAACGCCCAGGCTCTCTTGGAGAAGCCTTGGGGCCGGTATGAGCGTGAAGGCGATCCGGGCGCGGTAGGAGACGAAGTAGTCCCGGCGCCCGTACGCGGGCACGGGCCGCGCCACGTCCGGTCGCGAGCATCGGCGACCGGACGTGGCGCGGCGCGAGGCGGGCCGACGCCCCGGACATCGACCGGGACACCGGTACCACCACGGGCGACACCGACAAACCAATGGGCGACAGGCCCCGACGAGGCTCGCCGAGCCCGGGACCGGCCCGAGCCCTAGGAGAGTTCAGCCATGCAAATGCCCGCGGTCAACGAGTGCCAGGTCGAGGCGTGCGCGTACAACACGGAACACACCTGCCACGCCCTGGCCATCACGGTCGGCAACAGCAGCCACGCGGAGTGCGAGACCTTCTTCAAGGTCCCGTCGAAGGGGGGCGACCCGGCCACCACCGGCCGCGTCGGCGCCTGCAAGATGGCGAACTGCCAGCACAACGTCCAGTACGAGTGCCAGGCCTCCGGCATCGTCGTCGGCTACGCGCAGCACGACATCGACTGCCTCACCTACGCGCCCGCCTGACACCGGCGCGGCCCGGACCGGAGCGACGGGCTCGCCGCCGGTCGAAGACACCGAAGCCGTCATGGTGATCGAACACCGTGACGGCTTGCCGCGCGCGGCCGAACGATGTCCCGGATCCCGGGAACGGACCGGCTGCTCAGGATCGGCCGCTCGGGCCGGGCGCTCAGGGCCGGGCGGTACGGCGGGAGGTGATCACGTCGGTGACGGCCACGACCAGCGCGACCAGTACGAAGGCGATGGTGACCAGCAGCGAGTGCCGGAACGCCGTCGCGTAGTCGCCGTGCGAGGAGGCGACCTCGGAGAAGAAGACCGAGCCGATCGCCGCGATGCCCACGGCGGTGCCGATGCGCTGTCCCGTCTGGAGCACGCCCCCCGCGGAGCCCGCCCCGGCGACCGGCACCTCGGACAGGGTCAGCGTCTGGTTCGGGGAGATCACCAGGCCGCTGCCCAGACCGGCGAGGAGCAGCGGCACCGCGGTGGCCCAGGCCACGTGCGGGCCGGGGACCAGCTGCACGGCGAGCGCCGTGACGGCGAGGGAGACCGCGACCAGCACCAGCCCGGCCACCACCAGGGGGCGGCCCAGCCGGGTGACGATCCGGCCGCCGAACAGGGAGGTCACGGCCGACCCCGCCGCGAACGGCGTGGTCGCCAGCCCCGCCTCCAGGGGCGAGTAGCCCAGGCCGTTCTGCAGGTACAGGGTGAGGATGAAGAAGACCGCGGTGAAGCCCGCGAAGTAGAGCGCCCCGAGCAGGGCGCCGAGCGCGTACGAGCGCCTGCGGAACAGGGACAGGTCGACCACCGGCTGGTGGCGCCGCCCGTACCGGCGCTCCCAGGCCGCGAAGGCGGTGAGCACGGCGAGCCCGCCGAGCAGGGCCGGCCACCTCGCCGAGGCTCCCCACTCGTGCCCCTCGACGAGCGGCAGGAGGACCAGGACGACACCGGTGGCGAGCAGCAGCACCCCCACGGGGTCCATGGTCTCCCTCGGACGCGGCTCCTTCGCGGTGGGCCGGATGTAGCGGTACGCCAGGACCACGGCCAGGATGCCGATCGGCACGTTGACGTAGAAGACGAGGCGCCACCCGTCGATGCCGCCGCCGAGGTTGATGAGCACCCCGCCGATCAGCGGGCCGATCGCGGTCGAGACGCCGATCACGGTGCCCAGCATCCCGAACGCCCTGCCCCGCTCCGCTCCCCGGAAGAGCTGCTGGATCAGCCCGCTGACCTGCGGGTTGATCACTCCGCCCGCCAGTCCCTGCACGAGTCTCGCGATGACCAGCAGGGTCGGGTTCTGGGCCAGCCCGGCCGCCGCGCTGGCCACGGTGAACAGTACGACGCCGAAGACGAACGCGTTGCGTCGGCCGTACATGTCGCCGAACCGCCCGGCGGGGACCAGCACCAGCCCGAAGGTGAGCGCGTACCCGGAGATCACCCACTGCAGGGCGCTCTGCGGGGCGTCCAGCCCGGTGCGGATGGAGGGCAGCGCCACGTTGACGATGCTGACGTCCAGCAGGGTCATGAAACCGGCGACGAGACAGACGGTCAGTGCCTTCCAGCGGCGCGGATCCGCTCCTCCGTGATCCTGGGGGGAGGTCACCCTGCCCGGTCCGGTGCTCATCCGGCCGCGTGGGGGAGCGGTGCCCCGGCCCGTGGCCGGTTGAGGATCGTCATGACCGCCTCGTTCCCCGTCTCCGGTTGAGCTTTCCACCTTTCAGCAGCGCGTATGTACCCCTTTCAGACTTCCCAATCACAATTCGCCCATCCGCCCCTCGCGACCCGGTCCCTCGCGGGCGGGATCGGAGGGGCGGAAGCGGGAGTGCGGGACCGGAAGGGTGTGCCGCGTACGGGAGGACATGAGTGCGGCGGGCGGCCTCGTCGCCGCCCGCCGCACCGGTCCGTCCGGGTATGGCCGGTTAGTCCCCCGGACGGTGTGTCACCGTCAGCGCGGGGAACCGCCCTGCGTTACGGGCACGTCACCTCGCCGCTCGCGGCCGGGACGTTCACCGCGCTCCAGGCGGCCTTGACCGCGTTCACCTCGACGCAGCCGCTCGGGAAGAGCGACCTGGCGGCGGCCACGGTGGCCCTCCGCGCCTTCGCGTGCGTCCACGGCGCCGTCTTGGTGTTCAGCCCGGCCTGGAAGATCCGGCCCGCCTTCTGGATGCCGATACCGGTCAGGCTCGTCGGCCCCGAGCAGACGGAGCTGGCCGGCTTGCCCACCGGGTTGGTGCCCTCGGCGAGCAGGTAGAACCAGTGGTTCTGCGGTCCGGCCGCCGCGTGCACCGCGGTGGAGGGGATGGACGCGCTGTAGCAGTTCGGGTGTCCCTTGGCCGAGGGGTTGTACATGTTGCGGATCTCGCCCGAGCCGCTCAGGTTGACCTCCTCGCCCACCAGGTAGTCCGGCGGGTCGAGGGACGCGGGCTGGTTGGCGTAGTGCTCGGTCAGCGCGCCGAAGATGTCACCGGTCGACTCGTTCAGGCCGCCGGACTCGTTGCCGCTGCCCCCGCTGCCGCCGGAGTACTGGAAGATGCCGTGGCCGTACTCGTGGCCGACGACGTCCATCGGGGTGGCCTGCCTGGTGTTCGCGCTGTTACGCCCGAAGCTGGTGTAGCTGCCGTTCCAGTAGGCGTTGACGGCGCTCAGGCCGACCCGGGCCGGGAAGGCGCCGCCCGAGCCGGTGAACCCGTTGCGGCCCAGCCAGGCGCTGAGCATGTTCCACTCCGTCTGGGCCGCGTAGAGCGCGTCGACGCAGGCGGTCTCCAGGTTGGTGCCCGAGCCGGTGCCCCAGGAGTCGTCGGTCCCGGTGTAGGCCGAGCCGTTCTGGCCGCCGCAGCGCAGGCCGGGGCGGGTGGTGTCGGTCATCGAGTACGAGCCGCTGGAGCCCGAGGTCTGGATGGTCACCGGGTTGCCGTTGTAGTAGCTGTTGCCGGTCCCGGCGTGCACGTCGTCGTAGGAGTCGACGATCGACCCGTCGAGGGCGTCCACGAAGACGTGCAGGACGCTCGGAGCCTCGGCGGTGGCGCCGGTGACGACCACCTCCCAGGCCAGTTTGGGCGTCGTGGTGGTCGCGTGCACGAGCAGCTTGGGCGCGGCCACGCTCTCCACGGTGGGCAGCTGCGCGCGGGCGGTGGCGGCCGCGGTGGCGGCGTCCACCTTGCTCGTGACGTCGATCGTGATCCTGGCCTGCTGGCCCGAGCTCACGGTCCCGACGAGCTCTCCGGCCCTGTCGGTGGAGACGACCACCTCACCGCCGTAGACCGGCAGCCCGCGGTAGGTGCGCGCGTAGGTCAGGTACTGCAGGCCGTGGGCGCCGGAGATGTTCCTGGACAGGGTGAACTTCTCGTTCTGCCCCTTGAGGAGGGCTTCGGACCTGGCGGCGAGGGTCGTGTTGGCGGTGGTGACCGCGCGGGCACGCGACTCCGCGTCCGGCGGCGCGAACACCGGCGGCTCGGCGGAGACGGTACGGGCTGCGGCGGCGTCCGCCGGGGTGGCGGCGTTCACCGCCGTGGGGGTGGTCATGGCGGCGACGGCCAGTACGGCCACGGCGCCAAGCTTGACCTTCGGATTCACGCGGGGTGACTCCTCTCGATGTCCCTTGGGGGGTAGGAGGGATGCAAGGAGCCCTAAGAAGTCCGGGCTCCATAAAGTTGGCACCGGGAAGGGCGGGTGAGTACCTCGCAAAGTTCCATAACGTCGTGATATGGGCTGGTACGCGTACCGGTGTGGACCCTCGAACAGGGCTCTCACCTGCGCGGGAGCGTCCTCGGGCGGGCGGGATCGGGCCCAATGATTCATGACTCGGCGGGATTACCAGAGTCGGGAATTCCCGCAAGATTGGGTCTTCTCAAGGGCCCGGCCGCGGGTTATCAAGAGCCGTGGGGCACGTGCGCCCCACCACCTCCACCACCCGTCAGCCCCTCCGCACCGGCCCCCCGGCCGTCGCCCGCCTTCCACCCTTCGTCGGACTCTCCGTGACGCGCTCACCGGTCCCCGGTCGTCGCTCGCCTTCCAAGCCCCCGTGGACCCTCCGCGATCCACCACTCTGTCCCGGCTGCTCGCGGCCATCCGCCCCACGTCGATCAAGGACGACATGCGCCAGTTCCGGCAAGTGATCCCACGAGTTCTCCGCGTCGCCGTCGTGCTCGCCGTCATGTTCGCGGCCGGGCTTCCCCCCGCCGTCGTCTCCACCGCCGTCGCGAGCGCCGAGGCGGCCCTCCCCTGGCAGTGGGGGTACGCGTACGTCAGGAGCTCCTCCGTGGTGGACGGAGCCCACCAGGGAGGCTCGTGGCCGGCCGGGCTCAAGGCCGAGGCGTCCCCGGGAGGACCCGGCCAGGTGTTCGTGAAATTCCCGCAGATCGGCCTCGCCTCCGGGGGAGTCGCCCACGTCACGGCGATATCCCGATCCGCCGACTGGTGCCAGGTCCAGGAGTGGCGGCAGTCGGGCGCCGACGAGATCGTGGCGGTGCAGTGCTACCGCTACGGCGGGACCCCGGTCTTCACCCCGTTCTCCGTCGCCTTCGGGCGCAGCACCGAGGTGCTGCGCGCGCCCGCGGCGTTCGGCTACGTGCACTGGAACGGCTCCGCGGTGGCCGGGCAGTTCAACTCATCGGCACCGGGCGCGGCGAACTCCGTCCGGGTCTCCTCGTCCCCCGGAATATGGCAGGTCACCCTGCCGGGGCTCGGCTCGGCGGGCTACGCCGGGAACATCCAGGTCACGGCGGTCGATCCGGCGGTTCCCGCCCGCTGCAAGCTGGGCGGGTGGGGCCCCTCGGCCGCCGAGCAGAGAATCACGGTGAAATGTCACGACGCGGCCGACGTGCCGCTCGACACCGGGTGGAGCCTGACCTACCACCGCGAGCGTTCCGTCGTCGCGACCCTCCCGTACTACCGCTTCGCCTACACCTTCAACAACGAGCCCGACAGGGTGGGCAGCTACCGGCCGACACCGGCGGCCGTCAGTCACAACTCCCGGGGAGGGGGCATCCGGATCGACCACGTGGGGATCGGCCGCGCGAACGTGGTCTTCGGCGACGTCACCGGCGGATACCGGGACAACGTCCAGGTCACCGCCTTCGGCTACGGGCCCGAGTTCTGCAACCTGTACACCCCCTGGGAGTCCTACCCCACCTTCCCCGTCTCCGTGAACATCCGGTACGTCACCTGCTACAACGGCACCACCCAGGTCGACCACCCCTCGATGGTCACCTACGTGTCCGCCTCCAGTTCCAGTTCCTGACCGCCGGGCGATCCCCCGGACGAACGGCGGCGACGCGGCGTCCAATCGTGAGGCGACCATGCGGGAAAGGACAGGGATCCCAGGTTTCCGGACCCGCGTGACCGCCCTCCTTGGCACGTGACCGGTACGGCGACACAGTTGGGCCATGACACAGACAGCACCGACCGCCCGCCGCCGGTGGGGCCGCTTCGCCCGGCACTACGTCGAGATGGTCGTCGCGATGTTCGCCGGGATGATCGTTCTCGGGATGCTCCTGTCGGCCGCCGGGCTCGGTTTCTCCCACGACCGGCAGCCCGAGCTCGCCTACCTGCTCATGGCGTTCGACATGTCCGTCGGCATGGCCGCCTGGATGCGGTACCGGGGCCACGGCTGGGCTCCCACCCTGGAGATGTGCGCCGCCATGTTCGTCCCCGTCGTGCCGCTCTTCCCGCTGCTCTGGCTGGGCCTCATCGACGCCGGGGCGCTCATGACGATCGCCCACGTGGCGATGTTCCCGCTGATGCTGGCCGCGATGCTCCGGCGCTTCGACGAGTACGCGGGCCACGCGGCCTGAGGCCACGCGGGAGGGGCAGGGCGAGGGTTCCGCGGCAGGGCGGCGCGAAAAGCTCGCATACTGGCAGTCATGGAGACACAGATCACCGACGCGGCCGTGGGAGAGCTGACGCTCACGCTGGATCGGGACGGCGGCAGCGTGAGGGTCGAGGGTGACGCGATTCCCACGGTCGTCGTGCGCCGATCGGCCGAGGCCGCCGCGCAGCGGCACATTCCCATCGGCACCCGGGGCCCCGAACACCTGACCATGACCCTCGACGGCACCGAGGTCCCGCTGCGCCCGGGGCCGGGGCGCGTCACGCGCCACTCCTACCGGGCCGAGGTGGACCACGAGGGGATCGTCTACACCCTGATACCCACCTCCGAGGAGTCCAGCTCCCTCTTCCGTGGCGAGCACCACCTCGGAAACCTCACCACCATCGCCGACGGCGAGGTCAGGGCCGAGTGGGTCGCCCCGCCGAGCCCGGAGGAGGCCGCCGTCGGCTACGCGCTCGCCGCGTGCTTCGGCAGCGGGGCGGAACACCCCCTGCTGGCGTGCCTGAGCATCGTCGGCTTCTGAACAGTGCCGCCGGGGCCGTGACGGGCCGACCGGTGAACGACTCCTCCCGGCCGGGTTCAGCCGGTGGCGTGTTCCCAGTAGGGGTCGCGGTAGAGCATGACGGAGGTGCCGCGGAGTAGTTCGTCGGGGGCGGAGATCAGCACGAGCTCGCCCTTCGCCTCCAGGCCGCGCAGGATGTCGCGGACGCGTGGGCCGACCGGCAGGCGGCCCACCGGGAGATGGAGGGTCTCGCGGACCAGGTCGGCCACCTGGGAGAGCCGGAACGGCCCGGTGAGACCGGCGATCAGGCCGCGGACGATCTCAATGGTGATCACGGACTCGGCCTCGAGCTGGGCGAGCTGCCAGGTCAGCTGAGCCCTGCGTCGGCCGGTCCCGGCGCAGGCGGTGCACTGCTGGGAGAAGCCGGGCACGATGTCCTCGACGGAGGTGCCCAAGCAGGTGGTGCACTGGTCGGTCTCCGACGCGTGCGACTCCGCCGCCGCCCGGTCGGCCAGCTGCCTGCCGCACACGCACAGATAGACCCGGAACCCACCGCGCACCAGGACGAGGTCGTCGGCGTCGTCGGGGACCTCTTCCCACAGGGCGGTGATCGTGTGCTTTCTCATCGTCGTGCGACTCTACCCACTCCGGACCAACAGCGGACCTACAACGGGGGCCCCGCGGAGTCACCACGGACCCGTTGCGGAGCCAGTGTGGACCCACGGCGGAATCACCACAGATCCGTCGTGGAGTCAGTGCGGACCACAGCGGACCCGTCGCGAACCTCCCGTGGACCCGCCCGGTCCTGTCACCGCAGCATGACCGGGACCAGCCTCATCGGAGCGCTCCACAGCCACTCCTCGGTGATGTAGGTGGAAGTCAGCAGGGTCATCAGGCCCAGGGCGCGTTCGGTGGCGGTGGAGGGGTGGGCGCCGCAGTCGCCGAAACGGCACATCCACAGCTCGACCATGCTGTCGTCGGAGAGCTGCTCGTGGACCGAGGGCCGTCCCGCGGGGAGCCCGTCCCGCCAGATGTCGACCGACGGGCTGGTGGACGGGAACGCCCCGGCCAGCACCCCGCCGCCCGAGGTGACCGCCCGGCCGACCCCGTCGCGCACCGGCAGGATGCCGCCGGACTGGAAGAGCGCCACCCCGCCCCCCGGCGGGCTGGCCACGCGCAGGACCTCCACGGCGGAGGACTGCTCCGCGTCCCGCAGCTCACCGGTCCCCATCGGCGGGCACGACTCCGGCGCGGCGCCCAGACGCCGGATGACCTCGTCCTCCGGCACCTCGCCGACGAAGGCCACGCACAGCTCCTCGTTGTAGTCCTCGTACGAGAACATCATCGCGTCGACGGTCTCCTGGAGCTCGCGGAACCTGGGGCTGACGCTGGGAGCCCCCGGCAGGTGGTCGAACAGTCCGGCCATCTCGGTGAAAAGGGCCTGGCCGCCGGGGGAGCGGCCCGCGATGCACGGCCGCCAGGGGTCGGCGCCCGCGGCGAGCAGGACGCGTACGGCGTCGTCCCAGCCGTGGCGGACGGCCTCCCACAGCGGAGTGGCGCCGTCGGCGTCGACGGGATCGACCTCCACGCCCGACGCCAGCAGCAGCTCGATCACCTGGGTGGCGCCCTCCTGGGCGGCCTGGTGCAGGGGGGTCGTGCGCAGCCACGGCAGCCGCCGTCCGGGGTCGAACCCGTTCGCCAGCCGCTGGCGAATCTGCGCCAGGTTGGTGTCGCGCCACGCGTCGGCGTCCTCGGCCCACTCGTCTTCGCCCACTTTTATCCCATCTTGTCGTGCTGAGCGGATCCAACCAGGTCCGTACGACAGTTCTCGGCCAGGGCTCGTCGTGAGAGACGGTCGGCGGCGCGGGTGGTCTCGGGGAGGCGGTAGCGGGGCGTCAGGTTCAGCACGTTGTGGCAGGCGGTGTCGAGGTCGACGCGGTGACCGGTGGAGACGAAGACGGGTTTGACCCCGTCCCGGGTGCGCAGCACGCGGCCGACGACGTCGCCGTCCAGCGTCAGGTCGGTCCAGGAGCCCCGTTCGGGCGCGGGTTCGGGGTAGGTGCCGACGAAGGCGGTCTTGCCGACCCCGATCGTGGGCAGTCCCGTGAGCACGCCGAGGTGGCAGGCCAGGCCGAAGCGGCGCGGGTGCGCCAGGCCGTACCCGTCGCAGACGACCAGGTCGGGGGCCGTGGACAGCCGTCCAAGGGCGTCCAGCAGCGCGGGGACCTCGCGGAAGGCGAGCAGTCCGGGGACGTACTCGAAGGTCACCCTCCCGGCCACGGTGACCTCTTCGACCGTCTCCAGCGTCGTCCCGTCCAGGACGGTCACCGCCGCCGCCAGCCGGTCCCTGTCGTAGGCGACGTCCACTCCCGCGATCCTGGCGGGCCGGAGGGGTCCGGGACCGGTCAGGTCGAGCAGGGCCCTCAGCTCGTCCTGGACGGCCTCGGCCTCCGTGACAGTGCGCGGCATTTGTACCTTCATGACTCCATGATCGCTACTTTTATAGTATGACGTCATATTTCGGTATGGTTCATCGGATCCTCCGGTGGCCGGTGAAGTCGCTGCGGGGCGAGGAACTCCGTGAGGCGCGCTTCGACGATCGCGGACTGGCCGGAGACCGGGCCTACTCGCTCGTCGACGAGCGGGCGAACCACGAGGGCCGGGTGCTGACCGTACGACGACGGGCGGAGATGCTGCACTGGCACGCCGCCTACCGCCCCCCGGAGAGCGGTTCCTCCGGGGGCGGCTCCGGGAGGGACGGCGACGCGCCGACGCTGACCGGACCGGACGGCGTCATGTGGGACTGGGACACCCCCGGTCTGGTGGACGCGCTGGCGGAGTCGCTGGGCCAGCCGCTGAGCCTGCGCGCCGCCGACGGGCAGCAGGACCGGGGCCCGACCGTGCTGGTCACCTTCGAGGCGTCCCTGGCGGCCCTGGGCGACGAGCTCGGCAGGCCGGTGGACCTGCTCAGGTTCCGGCCCAACCTGCATCTCGCGACCGACATGCCCGCGTTCGACGAGGAGGGCTGGGCGCCCGGCACCACGGTCACCGCGGGCGAGGCCGAACTCACCGTCACCGGCGACTACGCGGGACCCTGCATCAGGTGCGTCGTGCCCAGCTGGGACCCCGAGGGGCGCGAGCGCTGGCCTGACCTGCAGAGATGGCTGATCGGCGAGCACGAGAACAAGTTCGGCGTGATCATGCGGGTCACCCGTCCCGGCACCGCCCGCCTCGGAGACCGCGCCACCGTCATCCCCGGCGACCTCTGACCTCCCACCGGCCTCCGCGTCTCCATGCCCCCGGCGACCTCCGGCCCTCACCGTCGCTCCGCCCGCCTCCACGCCCGTTCCGGAGACCGCGCCCCCGGCGACGTCCCATCGGTTCTCGCGCCACCGCCGCTCTGCCCACCTCACCCCGTCCGGTACGGCGTCACAGGTCCCCGTACGGCCGGATTGCCCGCCGGTCCGGCCGGAAACTAGGGTGCGTGGGGAGAGACGCGGGGATTCGGGGAAAGGGTGATACATGTCGGTGCTCGTGGCGTTCAGCGTGACCCCCATCGGAGCGGGGGAGGATGTCGGCGAGCTCGTCTCCGAGGCGGTGCGCGTCGTCCGCGCCTCCGGCCTGCCCAACAGGACCGACGCCATGTTCACCACGGTCGAGGGCGAGACCTGGGACGAGGTCATGACCGTCGTCAAGGACGCCGTCGCGGCGGTCGAGGCCCGCGCCGGGCGGGTCAGCCTCGTCCTCAAGGCGGACATCCGCGAGGGGCCGGGTGGCCGCCTGGAGACCAAGGTCGCCACCGTCGAGCGGCATCTCGCCCCGTGAGGCCCTCCGCTTCCGGTAACGCGTGACGCGTGATCGTGTTAGACGTGTGACCGCGTTATCCGCCGGTGCCCGCTCCCCGGCGCCCCGCGACGCTCTTCGCGGCCGGGAGACGCGCACGCGACGCCCTTCACGGTTCGTGTCACGCGACGCGGGTGGCGGCACGGTTTCAGGCGGTGTTTCGCTCCGTGAAGGGGGCTTCCGTACCCGTGTGTCCTCGTGGTCCGGATGACCGCTCTCGCCCAGAGCGTAACGGGAACACCGGCGGAGCCGAGATCGTTCTGCAGGCACGGGCGACTTCAGGAGCGTGAACCGCATGGCGGGCAGCAGATCGATCGGGCGTCTCCTCGCGGGTGGGCTGGCGCTGGCCGCCGCCGGGTGGGTGCTGAAGGACATCCCCGCGGAGCTCGGGGGCAAGGCGGAGGGGGAGCGGCTGGAGCGGATGCGCCGCTCGCCGCAGTTCCACGACGGCGTCTTCCGCAACTCCATGCCCGGCGGCTTCGTCCCCTCCCCGCAGAGCGCGCGGGAGATCGCCTGGAACATGTTCCGTAACCGCGAGGAGCGCCGCCCGGCCGTGCCTATCCCGGTGGTGACCTCCCCGGCCGGAGGGCCGTCCCCGGCGGGGCTGAGCGTCATCTGGTACGGCCACGCGACCGCGCTGCTGGAGATCGAGGGCCGCCGCGTGCTCGTCGATCCGGTGTGGAGCAGGCGCGCCTCGCCCTCCCAGCTGGTCGGCCCGCGGCGCCTGCACCCGGTGCCGGGGCCGCTGGCGGGCCTTCCGCCGCTCGACGCGATCGTCATCTCGCACGACCACTACGACCACCTCGACCGCGCGACGGTCCGCGGGCTCACCGCGCTGCAGGCCGCCCCGTTCCTGGTGCCGCTGGGCATCGGCGCCCACCTGGAGCGGTGGGGCGTGCCCGCCGCGCGGATCATCGAGCTCGACTGGGAGGAGGAGGCGATCGTCGCGGGACTGCGGTTCGTCGCCACCGCCGCCCGCCACTTCTCCGGCCGCACCTTCAACCGGAACGACACCCTGTGGGGCTCCTGGGTGATCGCGGCCGGAGAGAAGAGGGTCTTCTACGCGGGCGACTCCGGATACTTCGACGGCTACGCGAGGATCGGCGCCGCGCACGGCCCGTTCGACCTCACGCTCATGCCGATCGGCGCCTACAACGCGGCCTGGCCCGACATCCACATGGATCCCGAGGAGGCGGTCAACGCCCACCTCGACCTGGGCGGCGGGTTGCTCCTCCCGGTCCACTGGGCGACCTTCGCCCTCGCCACGCACCCGTGGGCCGAGCCGGTCGACCGCCTGTGGCGCGAGGCGAAGGCCCGCGGCGTCCGCATCGCCGTTCCCCGGCCGGGCGAGCGCCTCGACACCGTCGACGTGCCCATGCTGGAGAGCTGGTGGGAGATGCCGTACGGCGGCGAGACGTCCAGCCCGCCCCGGCAGGTGCCGACGCCGGTCCCGATCTCCCCGCCCCGGGGCTCCGACCCCAGGCTCTGATTCCCGGGCCGTGTTCCGGCGGAGCGCCTCGCGCGAGATACGGCGGGCCGCCGGGGAGCGGGGCGAGGTCGGCCTCCGGCTCCCCGGTGCGCATCGGGTGGAGGCCGGTCCGTCCGCGGGCGGCTTCGTGGAGGAACGCGGAGGGGGCCGGTCCGGCCGCCGGGTGGTGATCGGCCGCGTTCTAGACTTCGGCGGGCGGGGGCTCACCCCGGCACGGAAAAAGGGGTTCATCCCAGCACGGGAAAAAAAGGGGGCGTCCGTTGTCAGAAAGCGCACAGGGTCGCACGTACCTGTTCTCCTACGGGACGCTGCGCCAGCGCGAGGTGCAGCTGTCCACCTTCGGCCGCGAGCTGGACGGCAGCCCGGACCTGTTGCCCGGCTACACGCTGACGACGGTGGAGATCACCGACCCCGGCGTCGTCGCGGTCAGCGGCGCCGCCCGTCACCCGATCGTGCGCGCGACGGGCGACCCCTCCGACGCCGTCGAGGGAACGGTGTTCGCGATCACCGACGCCGAACTGGCCGCCGCCGACGACTACGAGGTGGCCGACTACCGCCGGGTGCCGGTGAGGCTGGCCTCGGGCGTGCACGCCTGGGTCTACATCGGTTCCTGAGCTCCGGACTCCGGACGGGCTCCAGAAGAGCACGCGTGATCGGCCGAGCGCGCCGGACCCGAACGCGTGCCCGGCACGAGAACACCGAAGGGACGACCTCGATGACCACCGCTCCCGCCGGAGACTTCGACTACGACACCCACGGCCACGGATACGCCGTCCAGCGCCGTACCGACCCGCGCATCGCCGCCCTCGTCCACGCCGCGCTGGGCGACGCCCGTAGCGTCGTCAACGTCGGCGCCGGGGCGGGCTCCTACGAACCCGACGACCGCTACGTGGTGGCCGTCGAGCCCTCGGCCGCCATGCGGGCGCAACGTCCCGCGACCGCGGTCCCGGCGCTCGACGCGGTCGCCGAACGGCTGCCGTTCGACGACGACTCCTTCGACGCCGCGATGGCCACCGTCACCGTCCACCAGTGGTCGGACACCGTACGAGGACTGGGCGAGCTGCGGCGGGTGGCCAGGGGCCCGGTGGTGGTGCTGACCTTCGACGGCGACGCCCTGGACCTGCTGTGGCTGGCCGAGTACGTCCCCGAGCTCATCGCCGCCGAACGGCGCAGATACCCGCCGGTCGAGACCGTCCGCTCCCTGATCGGCCGCGACGGCGAGGTCCTCGCGGTGCCGATCCCGATCGACTGCGTCGACGGCTTCACCGAGGCCTACTACGCCCGCCCGGAACGCTTCCTGGACCCGAGGGTCCGAGCCTCGCAGTCGGCGTGGGGCTTCGTCGACGCCGACGCCGAGGCCCGCGGCATCCAGCGCCTCGGGGACGACCTCGCCTCCGGCGCCTGGGACGCCAGGTACGGCGCGCTACGCGACCAGCCGGAGTTCGTCGGCTCGCTGCGCCTCATCGTCGGCCACCCCTGAGGGAAAGCGCCGCCCGCCCCGGCCCGCCGTTCGCCGTGATGTCCGGCACCGCGCCGCCCGCCGAGTACCGAACCGGCGTACCCGAGGGCCTGGCCGACGTCGTCGCCCAGGCCCTCGGGTACGCCCTGGGCGAGGTCGTCGTCGAACCGAACGCCGTACCGGCGGCTATCGCTCCGTCCGGCTCAGCAGCGTGGCCACGGTGCCGGCCAGGTGCCAGGCCAGCAGCATCCGGTCGGCCTCGGACACCTTGGTGAGCTCGCGCAGCGGGTCCGCGTCACCGGCCCGCAGGGCGGCGATCGCCCGCGCCGCGATCGCCATCAGGGCCGCGCCGCGGCTGACCTCGTCGGTCTCGGCACTGAGCTCGTCCCCGGTGAGCGTCCGGGTGTCGAGCATGGCCTGGGGCACGCCGTCATCCAGCAGCATCAGGGTGGAGCCGGGGGAGATCATCGTCTCGGCGGCCAGCGCCACCCAGGCGTCGACCGCCTCGGACGCGACGCGCGGGCCGTCGACCGGATCCTCCAGCACCCCGGTCAGCGTGTGGTGGGCGGCGGTGGTCTGTCCGCTCATCAGCGCGGCGACGATCACGGCCAGCACCGCGCCCTGGGCCCCGGACGCGAACGGCTGATGGGCGTGGGCCACCGCGCGCAGCCTGCGCAGCCCGGTCGCGCCGCCGCCGACGTGCTGCAGCATGGCGTAGACCTCGATCAGGGAGTGCCAGGCCAGATCCCAGATCTGGTCGTCGTCCAGCTCGGTCATCACGCTCTGGAGCGAGGCGGCGAGGGGGCGCAGCCGCTCTTCCCCGTCACCGTCGGCGTCGCGGGCGGCGGCCACCATGGCGCGGGCGTGCGCCACCCACGGGGCGGCGGCGACGTCGGCGAAGGGCTCGGCTCCGGTACGGCCGCACAGGGCCAGCAGCTGCGCCCACGTCACCAGCATGACGCTGATCTCCCCGCGCCGACCCAGGTAGGTGAGCATGGCGCGCACCCCGACGGGTCCGTCGATGTCGCCGCGATCCAGGGCGGCCAGCAGGTCTTCCGTGCGCTCACGTGCCGGGCCCAGCCCATCGTCATCGGTCATCGGTGATGCTCCTTGGGTTCGAGGTCAGTCCCATCCGGTTCGGGCGCGGCCGCGGATGGTCATGAAACTTAGAGTGGTGCGACGCCCACCGGGCGTGACCTGATTGTCCTGGCTCACGAGGCCTCATGTGTGTCTTATCCAGTAAGGACCTGCCGCGGGTGGCCGGGGCGGGCCACCGGTTCCGGCACCTCGGCCGCGGGACCGGCCGGTCCGCGCGTCATCGGCGGACGGCGGTCGACACCGAAGCCCTGTCCGGTCGGCCGGTGCTCCGGACGGCTTCTTCGCGGTCGATCCGGCCGGGCGACCGGCCCGCACCCCGCCCTCGCGATCGGCCCTCGGCGTCGTTGGGATACGACTGCGTCCATTCAGGAGACGGGGTCATCGTGCGCATACCTGACCGGCCGTCGGCTTTCACCGGCGACTCCGCCCGCGACAGGTACTACGCCGTCTACGACCGGGTGCTCGGCGAGCTGCGGCCGGTGCCGGTGGACGCCATCGACGTCGAGACCCGCGCTGGCAGCGTGCGGGTCCACCGGGCCGGGCCCGCCCAGGGGGATCCCGTGGTCCTCCTGGCCGGTGCGGGCGGGAACGCGCTGGCTCCATCGGCGAACGCTCGGTGACGCTGGAACCGGATGCGACACACCCGCTGCTTCTGAGGGGATTGTCACCTTCACACCCCCTGTGAGAAGTGTCGACGGGGTGCCCTAAAGTTGATCTTCCGTCGAGCGCGACCTCACCCGGTCGCGCGACCTCATGTCGGGTGCGACCCCAGGTGAGGGCCGCGCCGACCTGGAGAGTGTCGAGCTCGCGGGATGGCCTACCGGCCACGGGGTGTCACATTTCCCATCATCGTTCGCGTCTTTCTGCCGAAGAAAGACCCGGCTCCTGTGAGGTCTACGTCGAATGACGAGTGCGTTCATCACCTCCATCCATCGAGTCCTGCTGGCGGCGGCCCTGTTAGGGGTCTCGTCGGTGGCCGGCCCGGTCCTCGCGCCCGCGCCCGCGGCGGCCACCTCAGGGCAGGCCGTCCAGGCGGCCGCCGCGCCGATGTTGCCCCTGTTCGTACGCAGGAGCAGTGACGGCCACCTACTGTCGTACGAGCCCAAGGGAACCAGCGGCGGACTGCAGCCCGCCGTAGACCTGGGCGGCGGCTTCTCCACGGCGACCGCGATCCTGCGCGCCACCACCTCCGAGAGCGGTACCCGCAACGACCTGTTCTTCCGGATGGGCGGCTGGCTCTACTACACCGCCGAGCGCGGCGCCTCGACCATGCCCGTCGCCTCGAACATGGACATCTACAACCTGATCATGACCCCGGGCAACATGGGCAGCAGTGCCGCACCCGAGATCATCACGCGGGATGCGGCCGGTGTCCTCTGGCTCATCCCTGGACGCTCCGACGGGGGCCTGTCGACCCGCGCCCAGGTTGGCACGGGCTGGAACAGCATGAACGCCCTGGCCGGGTACGGGGACTACACCGGCGACGGCAAGAACGACCTGCTGGCCAGGACCACCACTGGCACCCTCTACCTCTATCCGGGGACGGGCAGCATCGTCGCCAACCAGATCCTGGGCACCCGCGTCAGCGTGAGCGCGGGCTGGGAGGCCTACACCGCGCTCGTCTCCACCGGGGACAACAACGGGGACGGCAAGGCCGACCTGATCGCCCGCGACTCCGCCGGCGCGCTGTGGCTCTTCAAGGGCACCGGCGTCTCCTCCGCCCCGTTCGCCGCCCGGGTCCAGATCGGCACCTCCGGCTGGAACGCCTTCAATGCCTTCTTCTGACCCCCTCGCGACCCCCGCCGCAGAGAAATGGCTGACATGCCTTCCCATATGACCCTTCCAGGGCGGCTTCGGGCAACCGTCGCGGCCCTAACCTCCGCCGCCGTCGTCGTCTCCGGCGCGCAGTTCGCACCCCTGCCGGGAATCAGCCCGGCCGCCGCCTTCGCCGATGCCGGAGCAGGCACCGCCGAGTACGACCTCGCCCACGCCGTCAAGGTGCGCGAAGCCCTGTGCCTGCTCACCGTCGTACAGCGCAAGGGCGGCCAGGACCTGAAGGCCGTCGCCCGCAGCGGGCTCGGCGGCACCGACGCCGACCTGCTGCGGGCCGCCGCTCCCGATTACTGGGAGGGGACGCCGCTGAGCGCCGCCTACGAGACGGACCGCGACCGGGCCTCGGTCAAGATGGACGAGCTGGACGGCCGCCGCAACGTGTGGCAGGAGTCCCTCGACGTCACGCCCCCGAGCGGCTACACCTACACCGGGTTCCAGTGGGTCGATCGGGAGGACAGCCCGTTCAGAAAGGTGGGCCTGTCCGGCTGGATCGCCAACCAGTTCTGGCAGAGCGAAAGCGACTTCTACCAGGACCAGACCCCGCTGGCCAGCAAGGAGTCCGCGGACGCGGTCAACGCGATCGCCTCGGTCCGCTACCCCGACACCTTCCCGTACCCCGACTACGAAGGGAGGAACGCCTGGCTGGACATGACCTTCATGCACCCCATGTACGCCGACGACGCGCGGGCCTTCCTGTCCGCCGGGGGGTTCCCGGCCAGCGCGCCCGACCCGGACAGCATGGAGTTCCGGATCGACGTCGAGAACCTGAAGGCGCGCTACGCCTCCTGCAGCACCGACAACCCGCAGGACCCGCGCAACGTTCTCACGGCCGAGTTCGCCACGGCCTCGGCGGAGTGGCAGCAGGAGGTCGACGGCCAGCGCGCCCAGCGTGACACCATCCTGAGGGAGGAGGCACTGGCCAACACCGACCTCCAGGTGGCCACCCAGGCCCTGGGCGAGGCGCTCGGCCAGTCGATCGTCGCGGTCCGGCTCGCCGACTGGCAGGCGTACTGGCTGAAGCAGACGACGGACCTCCCGGACGCGGCGGAGTTCACCAAGGTCAAGAACGACATCGTCAAGGCGCAGGCGATGGCGCTCGGCCGGGTGTTCGTCGCCTCCAGGGCCGCCCAGTCCGCGAAGGCGCACGCCGCCACGGCCGTGGCGGCCCAGCAGGCCGCGTACGCCATCGCCGACGGCGCCGGGCTGCCCCGGGGCCGTGGCCTGCTCTACGGCCAGCAGGCCGTCCAGATCACCCGGGCCTCGGCCGCCGCCGCGCAGGCCGTGGCCAAGGCCACCGAGACCGCCTCCGACGCCACCCGCGCCTCGGCCGCCAACAGCAAGACGCTGATGGCGCTCGCCGAGACGCAGGCGCACGCCTCGCAGGCCGAGTTCCGGCGTATCGCCGCCGAGGAGGCCGCGGCGCAGGCCAAGGCCGCCGCCGACGGGGCCGCCGCGCAGGCCGCCCAGGCCGCGACCAACGCCACCAAGGCCAAGGAGGCCCAGGCCAGGGCGGAGGCCGCCGAGCTGACGGCGAAGAACGCCGCCGCCGACGCCAGGGCCAAGCGGGCGACCGCGGAGGCCGAGCGCGACAACGCCAAGACGCAGAAGGACGTCGCCGCCAGGGAGCGGGCCAACGCCGCGGCCGCGGAGACCAGGGCCCAGGACCAGCGAAGGGCCGCGGCCGCCGCGCTCGGCGACGCCGAGACGGCGGGCGGTACGGCGGCGCAGAGGAAAAACGAGGCGCTGGAGGCCGAGAGCAAGGCGAAGAACGCGCGCGACAGGGCCGTGCAGGCCGAGAGCGAGCGGGACGCCCTGACGGCCAAGGCAGCCGCTCGCGAGGCGCACGCCGCCGCCGTCGAGGGCACCGACGCCGCGCAGGGCGCGCGGGCCGCCGCCACCCAGGCGCGGGCCGCGGCCGACCGGGCGACCGCCGCGGCCACCGAGGCCCGCGCCGCCGCCAACCAGGCCACCTCGGCCGCGACCGCCGCCCGCGAGGCGGCCACCCGCGCCGACGCCGCAGCCTCCCGATCCCGGGCCGCGTCCGACGCGGCCCAGCGTGACGTGGCGATCACCAACGCGGCCGTCAAGAAGGCCCACGCGGCGGCGGCCGACGCCATCGACGCCTCCGAGGCCGCGGCCGAGAACGTCCGCCTGGCCAAGATCTACGCCGACACCGCCAAGGCCAAGGCGGCCACGGCCAGGGCGGACGCCGTCGCCGCGCGAAAGGAGGCCGACGCGGCCCACGTCAGTGCCGTGCGCACCGCCGGGTTCGCCTACTCCACCGCCCAGGCGGCGGTCGCCGCCCGTGACTCCGCGGCCCAGGTGATCAAACCGGCCAACGACGCGATCGAGCTCGGCTCCCCGTACAAGGAGACCGACGCCTCGGCGGGCCTGGCGGTGCTGACCGGCCAGTCGTCCAAGACGCTCGCCGCCCAGCAGGCCGCCGTCGCCCAGGCCAAGGCGACACAGGCGGCCAAGGCCGCCGCCGAGGCCGCGGCGCTGGCCGCCCGAGCCTCCGCGGACGCCAAGGCCGCCGCCACCGCGGCGGCCCAGGCGGCCGACTCCGCGGCCAAGGCCGCGGCCTCGCTCGCCAGGGCCCAGACCTCGGCGGCCGAGGCGAAGACGGCGGCCAAGGCGGCGGTGCAGGCCGAGACCGACACCGTCGAGTACGACCGCCAGGCCACCGAGGACGCGGCTGCCGCGGCTTCGGCGGCCGACACCGCCGAGGGGCACGCCAGGGACGCCCACGACTCGGCCGACGCGGCCGAGCGGGACGCCGCCTCCGCCCGTGCCGCCGCCACCGCGGCCGAGAACGACGCCGCCACCGCACGCGACGTCGCCACCCGGGCCGAGGCGGACGCCAGTGCCGCCGAGGCCGCCGCGGCCCGCGCCCGCGAGCTCGCCGAGGAGGCCCGAGCGGCCGCCGAACGCGCCGAGGCGGCTGCGGAGCAGCAACGCGAGGCCGACCGGGCCTCGGGGGCGGGCCCGACCGGCATACCCAACCTGATCAGCCTGCCGAGCGACGACGCCCGGTACGACATCACCCCCCTGGAGGATCTCTGCACCGGTACGAACGGGTGCGACATCAACCTGGAGTACCACCTCTACGGGACGCAGGACTACTACCTGGAGACCTGCTCCCAGCCCGACAGGGACATCGCCGACTGCACCGGGCCGCTGGTGCTCGACTACCTCGGCAGCGGCCCGCTCGACGTCCGCTACACCAAGCGCACCCACTTCAACGGGAAGGACTTGGTCACCAACTTCCTGGCGGCGCTGGGCAGGGCGCTGGTGCACGACTACGTCAGCTGCTGGCGCAAGGTGTCGGGCCAGGACGGCGGATCGACCACCAGTTGCGCCTGGGCCATCGGCTCGATCGTCATCCCGCCGGTGATCAAGACCGGGTACACGTACGCGCTGTCCCTGCGTACCGCCATGCGCAGCGGGGTGGGCTTCAGCGGGGCGCTGTTCCGGCTGCGGTACTCGGCACTGCCGGCGGAGGTGATCTCCGGCCTGGAGCAGGCCGCGGGCAACGCGCTGGCGGCCGGACGCTGCTTCCCGGCCGGCACGCTCGTCGACACCGAGCACGGCCCGCGCAAGATCGAGGACATCCGGGTCGGCGACCGGGTCTGGTCCGCCGACCCCTCGACGGGCGGACGCACCCTGCGTAAGGTCGTCCAGCTCTTCCACCGGTCGGTGGACGCGCTGGTGCGGATCACCGCGGACAGCGGCACGTTGTCGGCCAGCCAGGGCCACCGGTTCTGGGTCCAGGGCAAGGGCTGGACGGAGTCGCAGGACCTCCGGCCCGGCGACGCGCTCCAGGATCCGTCCGGCCGGGCCAACCTCGTCCGGGCGGTGTCGGCCGACGACGGGCCGGTCGACGTGTACAACTTCGAGGTCGAGACCGACCACACGTACTACGTGTACGCGGGTTCGACCCCGATCCTGGTGCACAACGACTGCCTCACCGACATCGTCAAGGCCGGCGACCACGCCGTCCTGGGCATCAACCCCCACTCCGACAACCTGGCCAAGGGCCTGGCGGGCTCGTTCACCTTCAACAACCGGGCGCTCGGCGCGCCGTACCCGAACGGCGACGGACGGCCCATCTGGATGGTCGCCGTCACCGAGGCGGCGAGCAATTCCTCCATCCGGGTGAGCGTCAGCCTGGACGGGGTTCCCGGTGCCACGACCGCCGACGAGGCGCTGACGGCCCTGCTGGCGCACGGCGACACGGTGCCCCCGGGGAACTGGCAGATGGTGGCGACGCCGAACAGCGGCCTCGGGACCGCGTGGGAGATGACCGAGTTGCGCCGGGCGTACCGGCTGGAGAAGCGCACGTGGGATTCGATCGAGTTCTACATGACCCAGGGCGGGAAGGCTACGAGGGTGTCCCCGAAGCCGCCGCCGGCTCCGGGGTCGTGAGATGGAGTTCACCAGGGAGGGACGGCTCTTCCGCGTGGTCCGCTTCGACCCGTCGCACCGGCAGTTGTTGTTGCGCAGCGACGCCGTGGCGGTTGACCGGACCACCACGGTGGTCGAGGTGTACATCGGCCACGTCGAGCTGATGTTGCTCAAGCCCATCTACCAGGACGGGCTACACATCCGGCGTGCCTCGGCGGCCGAGTTCGCCGAGCTGCGCGAGCGGCACGGTCTTGAGGCGGACTCGGAGCGGTGGACGTGGATGATCGAGCGGTACGGAGGCAGCTTCGTCGTCGGCGGCCAGCCGGCCTGGCGCGAGACGGAGTACCCACCGGCCGATCGTGAGTGGTTGTTCGACTTCACCAAGCCCTGGCCGCCGGACTACCCGGCGCAGTGGGGCATCGTGGAGTGATCGCCTGCCGGGCCCGGACCACACCGGGCCCGGCAGGGGTTCGAGTCCACGTCTGGGTCACACATGCTGCTCGCCGTCCGGGACGGTAATCCCGCCGGGGGATACGGCGGCGGACTCGCCCGCGGATCGTGCTGTGACCGGCCGACGGCCTCGCCCGCGCGGAGATCGTCAGACGTCTCGTCCGCGCCACGGGGCAGGCCCGCGAGGTCATCCACGCGAAAGCCGAGGCCCGCCCGGCGACCGCTGGGCGGTTACAGCGCCGCCTCCCTCGTGCTCGCGAGATACTCCTCCACGCGCCGCAGGTCGGGCCTGGCGGGCAGCGCGCCCGTACCGCCGAACCTCGCCGTCAGCTCGGAGCGCCAGCGGTCGACCTCCTCCCAGGAGAGCTCCCCCCGCCGTACGGCGAGTAGCCGGTCGCGGTGGGCGTCCATCCGGACCAGGGGCTCGCCGTGGCGGACCAGGTGCAGGCCGCTGAGCAGCAGGCGGATCATGTGCATGGCCTGCTTCCACCTGGGACGCGCGGGGTCCAGGCGGCGGAACTGGGCGTCGGCGTACCCGGCGAAGGTCTGGCTGGCCCGTTCGGACAGGAAGGCGTCCCGGATGGCGAGGAGGTCCTCGCCCGCCGAGGTGGTGTGCTCGACGATCGGCGACCACAGGCATTCCAGGACCGTCGGGTTGGCCTCCAGCGCGAGACCGCAGAACCGCTCGACCTCCCACGAGAACTGCTCGGGCAGCGGCCCTTCGACGTGCGTGGGCGGCTTGGCCAGCCGCCAGAACAGCCGCGTCGGCGCCACGAAGACCCCGCGCCGGTCGACGTCGGACCCCTCGGTCTCCAGCCCGTATGCCCGCGAGCCGACCACCACCGACAGCACCGAGTGATCCGGGACGTACCGTACCTCCATCCGCACAGCCTGCCAGGCCCGCTCCGGCCGCCGGTACGGGTTTTCCGGCGCGTGCGCGAGGCCCTCCCGTCAGGCGGCGAGGGTCGCGTGCATCTCCCAGACCAGGATCTCGGCCGGGTCGGTCGCGGTGACGCGCTGGCCGCCGGTGGCGGTGAAGCGGACGGCGTCGCCCTCGGCGAGGTGCCCGGCCCCCTCCAGGTCGACGCTTCCGCGAGGGACGAACAGGTGCAGGAACGGGGCCTCGGGCAGCTGCACGCTCTGGCCCGGCCGGAGCCTGGCCACGTGCAGCGCGGCGTACCTGTTGTTGATCCGGATGGCGCTGCGGCCCTCGTCCCTGGCCATGCCGGACACGACCGGGACGAGGGAGCCGCCGAGCAGCTCGGAGTCGATCTCCAGCTGCTCGTACCCGGGGGTGAGCCCGTCCTCGTCGGGAACCACCCACATCTGGACGAAGTGCACCGGGTCGGTATGCTGCTCACCCTGGAGCCGCCACGAGTCGTTCTTCTCCGAGTGCAGGATGCCCGTCCCCGCGCTCATCCGCTGGGCCAGTCCCGGATAGATCACCCCGGAGTGGCCCTCGGAGTCCTGGTGGACGAGGGATCCGCGCAGCACCCAGGTGACGATCTCCATGTCCCGGTGGGGGTGGGTGTCGAAGCCGGTGCCGGGCTTGACGATGTCGTCGTTGTTGACGAGCAGCACGCCGTGGTGGCTGTTGGCCGGGTCCTGGTGGCGGCCGAAGGAGAAGGAGTGTTTCGAGTCCAGCCACTGGATCCTGGTGGCGGGGCGCTCGCCGGACCTGCGGATGTCGATGTTCATGCCTGGTGGTCCTCTCACTTCGGTTGTTGAATCTTAAACTAACAAGCCTCGTGAAATGTTCCGCACATCTCCGGGTTGGGGAGATCTTGCTTACCGACCGGAATATGATGTGTGACGATTTATCACTATGCGGGCTGCGGGTGACCTCGTCGTGACGGGGAGCGGCCTATGCGATCTACCTGGGGGAACACAGTGCTGGGCTTGCTTTCGTGTGCTCCGAGGCCGCTGGATCGATGAGCGCCCCCTCCGACGCCGCGAAGATCGCTCCCTACGACTACGAGAGGTTCAGCAGGCTCGCCGGGCCGGTGACCGAACCGGAACCCGGGGTGCCCTACCGCGTGAGCTATCGCTCCCTGCTGGCCACCGAGCCACACCGGGTGCGGGCGGTGCTGCTGATGGTCGCGGCGCTTCTCGTGGAGTTCACCCTGATGGTCTGGCTGCTGCTGCCCGAGCACTGGACCGTCCGGCCCGACCCCTATGGCACGATCCCGTGGTACCTGCCGGTGGCCGACCGGATCATGCTCGTCGCGATCGCCCTGATCGAGGTCTTCCGGCTGGTCAGCGTGGTCTCCAACGTGCACGCGATGCTGGCGGCGAGGGATCCGGTCCCGGTCGCGCCCGAACCCGGCACCCGGGTGGCCTTCATCACCACCTGCGTACCCGGCAAGGAGCCGCTGGAGATGGTCAGGGAGACCCTGGCCGCCGCGCTGAAGATCCGCCACGACGGCGTGCTCGACGTCTGGCTGCTGGACGAGGGCGACGACCCCGACATCCACGAGCTGTGCGACTGGCTGGGCGCCCGCCACTTCACCCGCAAGGGCGTGCCCGAGTGGAACCAGCCCAAGGGAAGCTTCCGGGCCAAGACCAAGCACGGCAACTACAACAGCTGGCTGGACGCGCACGGCGACGACTACGACTTCTTCGTCTCGGTCGACACCGACCACGTGCCGCTCCCGGAGTTCTGCGAGCGCATGCTCGGCTACTTCCGCGACCCGAGGGTGGCCTTCGTCGTCGGTCCCCAGGTCTACGGCAACTACGACGCCGGGGTCACCAAGGCCGCCGAGAGCCAGCAGTTCCTGTTCCACTCGCTGATCCAGCGCGCGGGCAACCTGTACGGCGCGCCGATGTTCGTCGGGACCAACAACGCCGTACGCATCCGCGCGCTCAAGCAGATCGGCGGCCTGTACGACTCGATCACCGAGGACATGGCCACCGGCATCGAGTTCCACCGCTCCCGCGACCCGGAGACCGGGCAGCGCTGGATGTCGGTCTACACCCCCGACGTGCTGGCCGTGGGGGAGGGGCCGTCGTCGTGGACCGACTTCTTCACCCAGCAGCTGCGCTGGAGCCGGGGCACCTACGAGACGCTGCTCACCCAGTTCTGGAGGGCCGCGCCGAAGCTCTCGCCGGGACGGTTCTTCAACTACACCCTGATGGTGACCTTCTACCCGATGTCCGCGCTCAACTGGCTGCTGGCCGGGCTCAGCGCGACCCTGTTCATGGCCGTCGGCGGCTCCGGCGTGACCGTGCCGATGGACGTGTGGCTCATGCTGTACGGCGACGCGGCGCTGCTGCAGGTCATGCTCTACACCTGGAACCGGCGGCACAACGTCAGCCCGCACGAGCCCGAGGGCTCCTCGGGGGTGGCCGGGATGGTCATGTCGGCGCTGTCGGCGCCCATCTACGTCACCTCGCTGATCGGCGCCGCGCTACGCAGGCCCAGCAAGTTCGTGGTCACCCCCAAGGGCGACTCGGCCAGCCCCGACCAGATCGCCACGTTCCGCATCCACCTGTGGTGGGCGGCGATCTTCGGCGGCGGCCTGCTGCTCACCATCTTCTGGACCGGCCACATCCACCTGGTCATGACCCTGTGGGGGATCCTCGCCCTGGTCATCTGCCTGGGACCGCTCACGACCTGGGCCTGGAACCTGCGGGCGGCCAGGGCGAGCCTCCGGACGGCCGGTGACGGGTCGTGAGCCGCCTGCGCAAGCACCTGGTCGGGGCGGCGGTGGTGACCGCCATCATCGCGATCAACCTGCCCGCCGTCGCGGGCTTCGCCACCGAGACGTGGCACGACTACCGCATCAACGGCGACGACTACAAGGCCACCCACGGCCACTGGACCTTCCTCGACGTCCCCGAGGAGTTCAAGGTCAACGCCATCCACGCCGCGCTGCTGCGCACCGGCAAGGTGCTCATCGTCGCCGGGTCCGGCAACAACGCCGCCAACTTCGACAAGGGCACCTTCAAGACCGTGCTGTGGGACCCGGAGAAGCCGGGCAGGCCGGACGAGTTCAAGCTGGTCGACACCCCCGTCGACTTCTTCTGCGCCGGACACGTGGTGTTGCCCGACGGCAGGCTCCTCATCGCGGGCGGCACGGGCCGCTTCGAGGTGCTGAAGGCCAAGGTCAAGCGGGCCGCGGGCGCCCTGACCATCAAGAACGAGGACCCCGACGCCAAGCCCAGGGAGTTCCACCCCGGCACGCTGCTGACCGCCCCCGGCGGGCAGGTCTACCGCACCGTCGGCCACGTCAGCGTGCCGCCCGCGAGGAAGGCCGAGACCGGCCTGCCGGGAAAGGTGCGGATCCGGCCCAGCGAGACCAAGGTCTTCGCCGAGGCCGTCGCCGAGGGCGCGGCGGGCCTGCTCACCGCCCCGGCAGGCTCCGTCAAGTACGAGATCCAGGGACTCAAGGGCCGGGAGAAGCGCGACCTGTACGCCATGGGCGGCAGCATGACGCTGGAGAAGCAGGACTTCCAGGGCATCAGGGACGCCTACGAGTTCGACCCCGTCACCGAGCGCTACGAGAAGGTCCAGGACATGGCCGAGGGGCGCTGGTACCCGACCATGACCGGCCTGCCCGACGGCAGGGTGATGACCGTCTCCGGACTCGACACCGTGGGGCAGATCACCCGGGACAACGAGATCTACAACCCCCGGACGAAGACCTGGCGGCCCGGCCCCAAGCGGTTCTTCCCGACCTACCCCGCGCTGTTCCTGCTGGAGGACGACACCCTCTTCTTCTCGGGAATGAGCGCCGGGTACGGCCCCGGCCAGCTCTCGCTGCGTCCCCCCGGCATCTGGGACTACCGCCGCGACACCGACCGGCCGGTGAAGACCCCGGGCGGCGTCGGAGGTGTGGCGCCCGACGAGATGGAGGCGTTCACCCCCGTACCCGGGCTGCCCCAGCCCGAGCTGAACGAGACCGGCGCCTCCGTGCTGCTGCCGCCCGCGCAGGACCAGCGGGTCATGGTGATGGGCGGCGGACCGGTCGGGGAACGCCAGCCGGGCCAGCCCAACGCCACCGCCAGGACCGCCATCGTCGACCTCACCGCGGCCAGCCCGAGCTACGTCAGGGGTCCCGACCTGTCCGACCCGGTGCGCTACCCGAACGCCGTGCTGCTGCCCGACGACACCGTGCTCTCCTTCAACGGCTCCAGCGACTACCGGGGACGCGGCGCCAGCGACGTCCTGCGCGCCGAGGTCTACCGCCCGGAGAGCAACAGCTTCCACGAGGCCGCGGCGCCCGCGGTCGGCCGCAACTACCACGCCGAGGGTCTCCTGCTGCCCGACGGCCGGGTGCTCAGCATGGGCTCCGACCCGCTCTTCGCCGACAAGGCGGGCTCGCTCCCCGGCACCTTCGACCAGCGCATCGAGATCTACACGCCGACCTACCTGCACAACGGCGAGAAGGCGCCGGTGTTCACCGGCGGGCGCGAGAGCGTGCTCCTGGGCCGCAGGGCCGGTTTCCAGACCCCCGACGCCGCGCGCATCCACCAGGTACGGCTGATGCGCCCGAGCGCCGTCACCCACGTCACCGACGTGGAGCAGCGCTCGATCAGGCTGGACTTCACCCGGGTGAAGACCGGGATCATCGCGGAGATACCCTCCAATCCGGCCCTGGTCCCCCCGGGGTGGTACATGCTTTTCGGAATCACCGAACGGGGAACGCCGTCCCCGGCTCGCTGGGTCCACGTCCGAGGAGAGGGCTGACATGATCCCCGCGGCCTCTCCCAGCTCTCCCAGCCCGCCCGTTTCCGCTCCCCGGGGCCAGGCCCGGGGTCCCCACGCCGGAGGTACTCGATGAACAGGTACGGCCTCGCAGCCGCGCTGGCTCTCGCTCTCGCGACGGCGGCCTGCACCGGCGACCCCGTGCCGCCCGCCGCGTCCGGGAGCACCGGGAGCACGCCCTCCGGACCCGCGAGCGGCTTCTACGTCGACCCCGACGGCGCCGCCGCCCAGGAGGTCCGCAAGCTTGAGGGGGAGGGCAGGACCGAGGAGGCCGGGCTGATCCGCAGGATCGCCGACCGGCCCAACGCGATCTGGATCGGTGACCAGGACCCGAAGGACAGGGTCGCCGCCATCACCACCAAGGCCAGGCAGGCGGGCCGGATCCCCGTCCTGGTGGCGTACCACATCCCCAACCGCGACTGCGGCCAGTTCTCCGCGGGCGGCGCCTCCGGCGCGGAGGAGTACCGCTCCTGGATCGGCCGGTTCGCCGAGGGCATCGGCGACCGGCCCGCCCTGGTCGTCGTCGAGCCCGACGCGCTCGCCCACATCCTGGACAACTGCACCCAGGGCGGCCAGGCCGGTGAGCGCCTCGACCTGCTCCGCGGCGCGGTGGAGACGCTGAAGAAACAGCCCGCCACCAAGGTCTACGTCGACGCGGGGAACGCCGGCTGGATCAAGAACCCGGACGAGTGGGCCGAGCCCATGCGCAGGGCCGGGGTGCCCCAGGCGGACGGCTTCGCCTTCAACGTCAGCAACTTCTTCACCGTCGAGGAGAGCGTCGCCGTCGCCGGACGGCTCTCGGACGCGATCGACGGGGCCCACTACGTCATCGACACCTCCCGCAACGGCAACGGCCCCGTCCGCGACGCGCAGGGCGACGACGCGTGGTGCAACCCCAAGGGCCGCGCGCTCGGCGCGGAGCCGACCACCAAGACCGGCCACCAGCGGGTGGACGCCTTCCTGTGGGTCAAACGGCCCGGGGAGTCGGACGGCGAGTGCCACCGGGGGGAGCCCCGCGCCGGCGACTGGTTCCCCGAATACGCGCTGGAACTCGCGCGTAACGCGAGATAGCCGCTTATTCGTTATATCTTCGATCTTGCAGGTCAAGATTGCTTCGCAGGAGATTGACCGGAGTTGTCAGTTTTTCAGCGACCCTCTGGGAGCTTTCCTCGATGAACAGATGGAAGACGGTCATCGTCGCGCTGGCGGTCACCCTGCCAAGCGGCGTGCTGCCGGCCGCCGCGCTTCCCGCCGGTGTGCTGCCCTCCGGCGCGTTGCCCGCCGCCGCCGCGCGATCCGCGGCCCCCCCGATCGAGAACGGTGAGACCCAGCCGGTCTACTCACGCGCCGACGCGCTCACCGAGACCGTGTTCGTCGAGGTCGCCGGGGTCGACAGCGACGCCGACGGCCGCCCCGACCGGGTCGCCGTCGACATCATGCGCCCCAAGGAGACCGCCTCGGGGCTGAAGGTCCCGGTCATCATGGAGGCCAGCCCCTACTACGCGGGTGGCAACGACGTGCCCAACCACGTCGTCGACCTCGACGGCTCCGACCCCGCGGGCCTGGAGTACCGGCGCAACAAGTTCAACGACCTGCGCGACGAGATGTTCGGCGTCGAGGGCCTCGACGTGAACCGCGCCGCCGCGCCGCCCTTCCGCGGCTACTACGACAACTACTTCGTGCCGCGCGGCTACGCGGTCGCGCTGGTGGAGAACCTCGGCTCGGGACGGGCGACCGGCTGCCCCACGGCCGGTCTGGACAACGAGACCGCCGGTCCCAAGGCCGCGATCGACTGGCTCAACGGCCGCGCCCGCGGCTTCGACGCGGCCGGGAACGAGGTCGGGGCCGGCTGGTCCACCGGGAACGTCGGTATGATCGGCGTCTCCTACAACGGCACGCTGCCCAACGCCGTCGCCGCGACCGGAGTGAAGGGTCTCAAGGCGATCGTGCCGATCGCGGCCATCTCCTCCTGGTACGACTACTACCGCGCCAACGGTGGTGTGCTCGCCCCCGGCGGCTACCAGGGCGAGGACGCCGACGTGCTCGCCCGCTACGTCCTGACCCGGGAGAACGCCACGCAGGCCTGCGGCGGGCTGATGGACCGGATCGAGCGGGACCAGGACCGGGTCACCGGCGACTACTCCGACTTCTGGGACCGGCGCAACTACCTCAACGACGTGCGCAAGGTCCGCGCCGCCGTCTTCCTGGTGCACGGCCTCAACGACTGGAACGTCAAGACCAAGCAGGCCGTCCAGTGGTGGGACGCCCTCGCGAAGCGGGACGTGCCCCGCAAGATCTGGCTCCACCAGGGCGCGCACTTCAACCCGTTCTCCTTCGCCGGGCGCAACGCCGAGTGGCTGCGCCAGCTGCACCACTGGTTCGACTTCCACCTGTACGGCCTGCGCAACGGCATCATGGACGAGCCGCAGGCCGACGTGGAGTCGGGTCCCGGACAGTGGGCCCAGCACGCCTCGTGGCCGCTGCCCGGCACCCGTGACGCGCGGCTCCACCTGGCCGCGGGCGGGGACGGCCGCAACGGCACCCTGGGCGACGACCGCTCCCGGGACCGCCGCGCCGTCGAGTCCTTCGTCGACCAGAGCGACCGCACCGCCGAGCAGCTCGCCGAGAACGCCGAGGCCACGGACCCCAACCGCCTGGCCTACCTGACGGGCCCGCTGACCCGCGACGCGCGCCTGTCCGGCACCCCCGAGATCTCGGTGCGCGCCGCGTTCGAGGGCGGGCGCTCGCCGTACCTGACGGCGCTGCTCGTCGACTACGGCACCGACACCCGCGCGTACGGCGACGTCGTCTACGGCGACACCCAGGTCTGCTACGGCCAGGGCGTGGCCGGGGACACCGGCTGCGCCCGGCTGGCCGAGCACGCCACGGTGACCGCCCCCTACAAGATCATCACAAGGGGCTGGCTCGACGTCCGCAACCGCGAATCCGCCTCCAGGACCAAGCTCCCGCGCGAGGGCCGCTTCTACGACTTCCGCTTCGACCTCCAGCCCAACGACTACGTCGTCAAGGCCGGTCACCGGATCGGCGTCGTGCTCATCTCCACTGACCACGACTTCACCCTGCGCCTGCCCCCGGGGACCGGCGTCTCGGTCGAGCCGGGATCCAGCTCGGTCACCCTCCCGGTCGTCGGCGGGCGTATCGCGCTCGGTTGACGCCCCTCGCGCCACGGTGCGGCCCCCGGCCCTCTCCAGGGCCGGGGGCCGCGTCGGCTCAGTAGTGCTCGAACACGCAGTGGGCCGCCACGGTCGCGCTCGAACCGTCCGCCCGCACGCCGGTGACGCGCTCGGCCAGCCTCAGCGCCTCGGGAAGGTCTCCCTCGGAGTCCTCGCCCATCAGGCCGAGCTCGGTCCGCTCGGCGAGGTACGGGCCGGAGTCGTCGTCGCCGGGGAACATCCAGTCGAAGGTGAGGACCTCCTTCCCGTCGGCGTAGTGGACGAAGCTCGCGACCGCGTTGACGTTGCGGAAGACGCTCGCCGTCACCGTCCCCGAGGAGAGCCGGGACAGGATCTCCGGCAGCGTCCCCGCGAAGCCGAGCGACTCGCCGAGGATGGTCCCGCCCTCGGCGGGACGGGCGGAGACGAGGCCCTCGTCGTACTCGCCCTCCTCGTCGTCGCCGTCGAACACCTCGACGCGGAAGTGGGCGAGAGCCTCACGCGGGGTGAGGTCGCGGACGAAGGTCACGCAGAAGGCCTCGTCGTCGATCCAGTCGTAGTCGCTCACGGGGGGTTCCGATTCTTCTCGGCGGACAGATCGGGAAGATCTTGGCATCGGGGACCGACAGAATCCGCCCGCCGTCCCGGGCGTTCGCGGCGCGCGGGCGTACGGCCCTCGGCGTCGGGATGATTTTTCATGATTTAGGGGGATTTGATGGCCTGGTAATCGCGTGATCCCCCTCAGATCGTGGAAAACCGCCGCCTCCGGCCCGGAAGACGCCCCGGGACCCGCTCCGGGAGACGCTCCGGGAGGCAGGGATGTCATGAGGGGGAACCCTGGCTTGTCCCTGACATCGGGGCTCCGGCCTGCCGCCGGGCCCGGCGGGGGCCTAGCGTGGGGTGCATGGGACGAATTCTTCTGATCGTGGCGGCCGTGGTGATCGGCTTCCTTCTGCTGGGCTCGGTGCTGGGCCTCCTCTTCACGCTCCTCAAGTGGGCCCTGATCATCGGTCTGGTGGGCGTGGTGGTCATGTTCGTGAGCAGGCTCTTCCGCTCCTCGAACGCGCGCGACTGACCGCCGCCCGGCGAAAGCGGCCCCGGTGAGACCGGTGGCCGCCGAGGGCGTCCGGCCGTCGCCGTTCGCCCGGAACCGGGCCGCGCCGGAGCCGCTGAACGAAGGCAGGACGCGCCGGGGCCGCTGAACGGAGCCGGTGGGCGGACCGGTGACCGGCCGGAGACGTCCGGGGCGGCCGGTCCCCGCTCCCACCGGCGGCGCGGCACGCGCCGCCGACGGGCGGGCGTCTCCCGCTCTCCCGAGGTCTCCGGTCAGTCCCGGGACACGTGCTTCAGCTGGAGGTCGTCGAGCAGGGTCTGGGTCGCGGCGGCCACCGCCTCGACGGCCCGCTCGAAGGCCTCCGCGTTGCGCGTCGAGGGGGAGCGGAAGCCCGACACCTTGCGAACGTACTGGAGCGCGGCGGCTCGCACGTCGTCGTCGGTCACATCGCTGGCGTAGGGCTCACGAAGGGTCTTGATACTCCGGCACATGACAGGACGGTACTCCGTCTCGCGGCCCTCCCGATCCTCCCGCCCCGCCGGGACCGCCCGCCGAGGCCCGTCCGGCCGTCGGGCCGCCGGATTACCGGGGCGCCGGGACCCGGCGCCGCCCGCCGGGTCGCGCCGGTGCTCAGCCGTCGCGCTCGCACTGGATCTCGTCGGCGCCCAGGACGGCGCCCAGAAGCCCGGGAAAGAGGGCGTCGAGGTCACTCCGGCGCAGCGCGTTCATCTTGGCCGTGCCTCGGTAGACCTGGTTGATCACGCCCGCCTCGCGCAGCACCCGGAAGTGGTGGGTGGTGGTCGACCTGGTGACCACCAGGTCGATCGCCGAGCAGGGGGCGCCCTCGTCCTCGTCCAGCCGCGACAGGAAGCGCACGATCTGAAGGCGCGTCGGGTCGGACAGCGCGTGCAGCACGCCCTCCAGACGGATCTCCCCGCGCGCGGGATGCTCCAGAGCCCTGACGGACGCGGTCGACACGGCCACTCCCTCCTGTGGGTCGACTTGATTGTACGAAGGTAATCGTAGTTTGACATCTCTCGTATTACGTGAACTATCGTAGTAGCCGTGAAGCCGGGGCGCCGCCCCCGGAGATCCCTCCCCCAGAAGGAGTACGGCCGTGAGCGCCCTGTTCGAGCCCCTGACGTTGAGGTCCCTCACGATTCCCAACCGGGTCTGGATGGCCCCGATGTGCCAGTACTCCGCGGAGGTCGAGGGGCCTGAGCAGGGGGTGCCCACCGACTGGCACCTGTCCCACCTGGCCTCCCGCGCGGTGGGCGGCGCCGGGCTCATCCTGGCCGAGGCCACCGCGGTGGCGCCGGAGGGCCGCATCAGCCCGGCCGACCTCGGGCTCTGGAACGACCGCCAGCGGGAGGCGTTCACCCGGATCACCCGCCTCCTGCGGGAGCACGGCGCCGTGCCCGGCATCCAGCTCGCGCACGCGGGACGCAAGGCCTCCACCCGCCGCACCTGGCAGGGCGGCGCGCCCACCGGCCCCGGCGAGCACGGCTGGCAGCCGGTCGCGCCGAGCCCGATCCCCTTCAACGACGGCCACCCCGTTCCCACGGAGCTGAGCGCCGGGGACATCGACCGGATCGTGGGCGACTTCGCCGCCGCGGCGCGGCGGGCGCTGGCCGCGGGCTTCCAGGTGGCCGAGATCCACGGCGCGCACGGCTACCTGATCTCCGAGTTCCTGTCGCCCTTCAGCAACCGTCGCACCGACGCGTACGGCGGCTCGTACGAGAACCGCACCCGGTTCGCGCTCCGGGTCGTCGACGCGGTGCGCGCGGTCTGGCCGGACGAGCTTCCCCTCTTCTTCCGCGTCTCGGCCACCGACTGGCTGGCGGAGGACCCCGTCGACGACCGCGAGGGCTGGAGCGCCGACGACACCGTCCGCCTCGCCAAGGACCTGCTCGCCCACGGCGTCGACCTGCTCGACACCTCGACCGGCGGCAACGTCGCCGGGGCGCGCATCCCCACCGGACCCGGCTACCAGGTGCCGTACGCGGCCAGGGTGAAGGCCGAGACCGACCTGCCGGTGGGCACCGTCGGTGAGATCACCCGGCCCCGGCAGGCCGAGGAGATCATCGCCTCGGGGCAGGCCGACGCCGTCCTGCTCGGCCGCGAGCTGCTCCGCAACCCGTACTGGCCGAACCTCGCCGCCCGCGAGCTCGGCTCCGAGGGAGCGCGCTGGCCCGACCAGTACCACCGCGCCGTCTGAAGCCGGTGCTGTCCGAAACGCGCCACCCGGCGCGTCCCTTCCGCCGGGCGGGGAGGTGACCCGTCCGGATGAGGGGACGCGCGCGGGTGGGGCGGGAGGCGGCGAACCGGTCCGCCAGGGGGGACGCGGGCCGGTCCGCCCGTCAGGGGGAGTGGCGGTGAGCGGACCGGCCCGCCAGGGGGCGAACCCCCGGGGGTCGAGCGGGCCGGTCCGGGATCATGGGATGGCGCGGCGCAGGGCCACCGCGTCCCGGTGGACCGCGGCGGGGGCCTGGCCGTCGACGAGCAGCCTGCGCATCAGGACCGCGACCTCGGCCATGGCCTCCGGGCGGAAACCCCGGCGGGTCACCTCCTGGGTACCGATCCGCAGGCCCCGCGCGGGCTCACCGGGAGGCTGCCCCGGCAGGCGGACACCACTGAGGTAGACGCCGCCCTCGGCCAGCAGCCGGGCGGCCTCGTCCCCGCCGCCGAACGCGGCGGCGTCCACCGCCACGTGGTGCGAGGCGGTCCAACCCCGGTCGGCGGCGGCCACGGCGAAGCCCTCGCCGTCCAGCGCCGCCGCCAGCGCCCGGCCATTGGCGACGCAGCGGTCGGCGTACGCGGAACCGCCCGCGGCGTGCTCGGCGGCGGCGAGGGCGAGCGGCGCCAGGCGCGAGGCGTCGTAGTTGGCGGTCAGGCCGGGATAGGCGGCCGCCGACACCTGGCGGGCGAGATCCTCGTCGCGGGTCACCACGGCCGCGCCCGGCGGGCCGCCGAAGGACGTGTAGGTGGACATGGTCACCAGGTGCGCGCCCTCGTCCAGCGGCCGCTGGAACCGGCCGCCCGCGATGAGCCCCGCCACGTGCGAGGCGTCGTAGACCAGCAGCGCGCCCACCTCGTCGCACGCCGCCCGCACCGCCGCGACGTCGTACGGGAACAGCATCAGGCTCGCGCCGACCACCACCAGCGCGGGCCGGTGCTCGCGCAGGAACGCCGGCAGGGCCGCGTGGTCGACGTCGAGCCGCCCGGCGTCGTAGGGCAGGTCGGCGACCCGCAGGCCCCGGATCCCGGCCGCGCCCTGGGCGTGGTGGCTGGCGTGGCCCCCGGCGGCCTGCGGCAGCACCGCGATCGTGTCGCCGGGGCTGGCGAACGCGCTGTAGCAGGCGAGGTTGGCCAGCGTGGCGCTCTGCAGCCGCACCTCGGCGAACGCGCCGCCCATCAGCGCCGCGACCTGGAGCGGGGCGAGCACCTCCAGCACGTCCAGCTCGTCCAGGCCGGTCTGGTCCTTGTCTCCCGGCCAGCCCATCGACGGGCGGCAGCCCAGGGAGATCTCGTGCGCGGCCCTGGCGCGCTCGCTCATCGTGTTGGTGCCCGCGTACAGCACCACACCGTCCTCGTCGAGGCGGCCGCGATGCTCGGCCAGCACCGCGTCGACCAGCCGGGAGACCGCGTCGAGACCCAGCCCGTCCACCTCGGCCTCAAGCTCGGCCAGGCGCGGCTGCGCCCGTGGCGGGGCCCACGGGGCGACGCGGCTGCGCTCCTCCACGAGGTTCCTCTCACCGGCCGGTCGGACGACTCTCACGAAGCGGACTCTCCCCGCCTCCCACGAGGCGGGTTCCCCGAAATGAACAAGTGCGACGCTACGGCTCGGGCCAGGTCGAGTCATCGTTCCGGCGCCGGAGATACTTCCTACATATGTAGGATTGGACCGTGATAGCGGACGATGTTCAGGATCTGCTGGAGTCGCTGGCCGTGGCCGTGGGACGAGGCATGTCCGTGGACGACCTGGAGGGCCGGGTCGTCGCGCACAGCGCCCACCACGGGGAGGTCGATCCGGTCAGGGCGCAGGCCATCCTCTCGCGGTCGGTTCCCGCAGAGGTGGGGGCCTGGCAGGAGGCGCACGGGGTGGCCGCGACCCGCGATCCTGTACGGGTCCCGAAAAATCAGGATCTGGGGATGGCGGCCAGGCTCTGCGTGCCCCTTCTCCACCAGGACCGCCGCGTCGGCTACCTCTGGATCATCGAGGGCCCCGAGCCGCTGGACCCGCGGGAGCAGGACAGGGCCGTGCGCGACGCCGCCGCGATCGCCGCCCTGCTCGACGACGGCGGCAGCTCCCACACCCTGAGCCAGCTGCTCACCGGGGAGATCGGCGTGCGGCGGGCGGCCGGGGTGCTCGGCGAGGGACCGCTGCGCGTCCTGGCGCTGCGGGGCGACCCGGACGGCCTGCGCGAGGCGGTCGGCGCGGAGCTGGCCAGGACGCGCCGCCCACCGGCCTTCACGATCCTCGACCGCCACGCCGTGCTGCTGCTGAACCGCGGCGAGGACGCGGCGGCGCTGGGGGAGCGGCTCGCCGCCAGGACCCGCGCGGGCGCCGGGATCAGCGCGCCGCACCCGGGGCTGGAGTCGGCCGTACGGGCGCACGAGGAGGCGCTCGCCGCGGCCAGGGCCGCGGCGGCCGAACCCGCGCTGTGGCCGGTCGCCCGCTGGCCGGACCTGGGCGTCTACCGGCTGCTCACCGAGCCGGTCGCGGGCCAGCCGGGGTCCGCGGGCGGCCCGCTCGACGCGCTGCGCGAGCACCCGGCGCTCCTCACCACCCTGGAGACCTACCTGGACAGCGGGGGAGACGCCCAGGAGACCGCCAGGCTGCTGCACCTGCACCGCACCAGCCTCTATTACCGCCTCACCAGAATCGAGCACCTGGCCGGCCGCAACCTCAAGAACGGAACCCACAGGTTAGAACTCCATCTCGCGCTGAAGCTCGGTCGCTGGAATGCGGTGTAACGGCCGGGTAATCCGGGCACAGCTCTGCGGTGCTGCAGTTGATCAGCGAGGTCATGACCGTCGTCGTCGTGCTCATGCTCATTCCGCTGTCGTTAATCCTCGTGTCCGTGGTCGTTCTCGTCGTCCTGGCCGCGTTGGCCCTGGCGACCTCACGGGAGCAGGATGGGAGAACGACATCCCGGAGGTAGACGGTGCGGCAGCTCAGCGCGGTGGACACGCAGTTCCTGAATTTCGAGACCTCGACGAACGTCGCGAACATCGGCGGGCTCGCCATCCTGTCGGGCGGGCTGTCGCGCGGTGACCTGGTGGCGCTGCTGGCCCGCCGGCTCCACCTGGCCGCGCCCTTCCGCATGCGGCTCGCCTTCGTCCCGCTCGGCCTGGACCACCCGTACTGGACCGAGGACTCCGACGTCGACCTCGACTACCACGTGCGCGAGATCGCGCTGCCCAAGCCGGGCAGCGACAAGCAGCTGGGCGAGCAGGTGGCCAGGCTGCACGCCCGCCGCCTCGACCGGCGCCGCCCGCTCTGGGAGATGTACGTGATCCACGGCCTCCGCGGCGACCGTACGGCCCTCTACATGAAGGTCCACCACGCCGCGGTCGACGGCGTCACCGGCGCCGACGTGCTGGCCGGCCTGCTGGACACCTCCCCCGAGCCCGCCGAGGCCGCACCGGCGCCCGCGGGCGAGCCCGAGGAGGAGATCGACACGGGGGAGATGGTGGTCAGGGGGCTGGCCAAGGCCGTCGTCAACCCGGCCAACACCATCCGGTTCCTGATCAACGCCGTCCCGCACCTCGACGAGATCCCGCTGATCTCCCAGGTGCCCGGGGCGGGGCTGGTCTCGCGGCTCACCAGGGACCTGGTCACCTACCTGTCCGGGTCCGGGGCCGCCGAGGTGCCCGCGATGCCCCGCATGACCGTTCCCCGCACCCCCTTCAGCGGCAGGATCAGCGCGCACCGGCGGTTCGCCTACACCACCCTGCCGCTGGACGACGTCAAGCTGGTCAAGAACGCCTTCGGCGTCACGGTGAACGACGTGGTGATGGCCCTGTGCGCCGGGGCGCTGCGCCAGTGGCTGCTCAAGCACGACGCGCTGCCCGAGCAGCCCCTCGTCGCCGGGGTGCCGTTCTCGCTCCGCGTGCCCGGCGACCAGAGCGAGGGAAACCAGGTCAGCATCATGATCACCACTCTGGCGACGCAGGTCGCCGACCCGGTGGAACGGCTGCTGGCGGTACGGGACGCGATGCGGCTGATCAAGGATCGCTCGTCGCTCGCCCCGGCGCGCTGGCTCCAGCAGCTCAGCGACATGATGCCCTCCGCGCTGACCGGCCTGGCCTCCCGCGCGGCCTTCAACCTGTTCGCCGGCAGCGCGGGCCCGATCAACGTGGTGATCTCCAACGTGCCCGGCCCGCAGCTCCCCCTCTACGTGAGCGGCGCCAGGCTTCTCGCGTACCACCCCGTCTCCGTGGTGACCGACGCCAGCGGCGGCGTCAACATCACGGTCTTCTCCTACGACGGCTCACTTGACGTCGGCGTGATCGCCTGCCGGGAGATGGTTCCCGACGTGTGGACCGTCACCGACTATCTCAGGGACGCCCTTCTGGAACTCAAGTTCCTCGTTGAGGAGCAGTGACAGCCCGGGGGCGTCCTTGACGAACCGCAGGATCTTCTCCAGGCAGACGATCGACCCCCGCTCGTGCCTGTTGACGAACCGGATGTCGTCGGCCAGGGCCTGCATGATCAGCAGTCCCCGGCCGTGCTCGGAGGTGGGGGCGGGCGACGTGGCGCCCGAGAAGTCGAAGCCGTTGCCGGCGTCCACCACCTTGATCACGCAACGCTCCCTGGACAGCTCGGTGCTGACCATGTAGTCGTCGCTGGGCGTGGCGTGCTGGATGACGTTGGAGCACGCCTCCGAGAGCATGAGCTGGATGTCCTCGCGAATCTGCGGCACCACGCCCAGGGCCTGCAGCGAGGAGTCGAGAAGTTGCCTGATCACGGGAACACTCGCAGCGTCACGCGGCAGACGCAAGGCGATCGTGGCCTCCACGGTCCCCTCCTTTCACAGCCGATGGAGAAGCCTTGCCCTGCGTGACCCGTCCTAATCGAAGATGGGTGATCGTGTCCCTCGGATCCGGCAACACATGGCAAAGCTCGCTTCCGCGACATGTCCCCTGGGATGCGGAGGATTCGGGTCGCACGAAGGCATGGAACGCCCGCGGGGCGGAGGTCCGGAAGAACCCCCGCCCCGCCTCGGTGGTCGAGGTGCGCTAGCCCGAGAAGGCGTCCGTCGCGGCCTGGCAGAAGGCCTTGAGGTCGTCGGGGTTGCGGCTGGTGATCAGCGTGTTCGGGCCCGAGGCGCAGATCACGACCTCGTGGTCCTCCCAGGTCGCCCCGGCGTTGCGCAGGTCGGTCCGCAGGCTCGGCCAGGACGTGACCTTGCGGCCGCGTACCACGTCCGCCTCGATCAGCGTCCAGGGCGCGTGGCAGATGGCCGCGACCGGCTTGCCCGCGTCGAAGAAGCCCTTCGCGAAGCCGACGGCCTCCGGCACGGTCCGCAGCAGGTCGGGGTTGGCGACGCCGCCGGGCAGCACCAGCCCGTCGAAGTCGGCGGCCGAGACCTCCTGGACCGTCGCGTCCACCGGAAAGGTGTCGGCCCTGTCGAGGTGGTTGAACGCCTGGACCCGGCCACTCTCGGTGGAGACGAGCCGGGGAGTGCCTCCCGCCTGTGTGACGGCCTTCCACGGCTCGGTGAGCTCGACCTGCTCGATGCCCTCCGGAGCCACGAGGAACGCGATCGTCTTGCCGTTCAGCATGTCGTTCCCTCCGTTGACGTGCGGTGATGTCCTCAACGGGATGCCATGCCCGAAGCGCCGGGATCCATGCGGGAGCCGTCGGCTCCGGTACGGACCTTGCGCCGGCGGAGACCGGAGGCGATCAGGCGGGTGACGAGCTCGCGCGAGGACACGGCCTCGGCGCCCAGCGCGACGGCCCGCTCGTAGACGGTCTCGGGAACGTCGTAGTGGTCACGGTCGAACGCCCGGCGCGGCACGCCGAGCAGCTCCGCGAAGGCGTGCAGCTCCCCGGCCGAGCTGTCGCTGACCAGGTGTGACCAGAGCAGGCCGCGCGGACCCGGCCAGTTGGGCGGGTCGATGAGCACGCTCACCGCCGGGCGAGGTCGAGCGCGACCTCCAGGGCGGCGGCCTGGCGCTCCTCGTCGGTGATCGAGTCGTCCCTGAGCATGAACAGCGAGGCGTGCAGCGCGAACAGGGCCATCGAGTGCCTCAGCCGGGCGGCCAGGGGGTCCTCCGGGTCGACGAGGAAGGCGATCAGCTCGAACATCCGCTCGCGGGTCTTCTCCATCGTCGGGTGGTTCTTGAGCGAGGTCTGGTTGCGTTCGAGGAACCGCATGACCTCGCGGTGCCTGCCCCGGTACAGGTCGTGGGAGTAGCGGCGGATCAGCTCCTCGCGCGTCTCGTCGGTGCGCGGCTGGGAACGGGCCCAGGTGACCAGCTCCTCGATCACCCTCACCCGGTCCTCCGCCAGGCTGGCGATGATGTCGTCCTTCGTCTTGAAGTGGTAGTAAAGTGCCGCCTTGGTCACGCCGAGGGCCTCCGCGATCTCGCGGAGCGAGGTGGCCTCGTAGCCCTGCTCGGTGAAGAGCTTCAGGGCGATCTCCTGGATGCGCGTCCGTGTGTCGGCGTGTTCCCTCATGGTTCCCTTACCGAGAAATTAACTTGACGGCCGGCAGGTAAGCGGCTTGAATTCCAGCATATCCGACACTAGCCGGTCGGCAAGTAAGTAAGATCACAAAAACTGGGGGAAGAAAGTGAAGGAGACCGCGGCCGCGCCGGCGCGGCGTCGCGAGGTCATGGTGGTGTTGCCGGGCCTGATGCTCGCCATGGTCCTGGCCATGCTCGACAACATGATCGTCAGCACCGCGCTGCCCCGCATCGTCGGGGACCTCGGCGGGCTGACCCACCTGTCCTGGGTGGTGACCGCCTACGTGCTCGGCACCACCGTCTCGACCCCCATCTGGGGCAAGATCGGTGACCTGTACGGCAGGAAGAGCATCTTCCTCGCCTCCATCGTCATCTTCATGGTCGGCTCCGCGCTCTGCGGCATGGCCGGCTCCGAACTGCTCGGCGGGCCCTCCAACGGCATGGCGCAGCTCATCGCCTTCCGCGCGCTCCAGGGCCTGGGGGCCGGTGGCCTGATGGTGAACGCCATGGCGATCATCGGTGACCTCGTCCCGCCCCGCGAGCGCGGCCAGTACCAGGGCATCATGGCCGCCGTGATGTCCCTCGCCATGATCGCGGGCCCGCTCGTCGGCGGGTTCATCACCGACCACCTCGACTGGCGCTGGGCCTTCTACGTGAACCTGCCCGTCGGGTTCGTCGCCCTGGCCCTGCTCGTGGTCAAGCTGAAACTGCCCAGGCTCCGCACCGAGCACCGCATCGACTGGCTGGGCGCGACCCTGCTCTCGATCGGCATCACCGCGCTGGTCCTCATCACCACCTGGGGCGGCAACGAGTACGCGTGGGGATCGTGGCAGATCCTCGGCCTGGCGGGGCTCGCCGTCGTCACGCTGGTGCTGTTCGTCCTGGTGGAGCGCCGGGTGGCCGAGCCCATCATGCCGCTCAACGTCTTCCGCGACCGCAACTTCAGCCTGATCTCGGGCGTGGGCTTCCTGCTCGGCTTCGCCATGTTCGGCGCGATCAACTTCCTCCCGCTGTTCCAGCAGACCGTCCAGGGGGCGAGCGCCACCAACTCCGGCCTGCTGCTGCTTCCGATGATGGGCGCCGCCATGGTGGTCTCGCTCTTCGTCGGCCGCGCCATCACCCAGACCGGCAAGTACAAGATCTATCCGATCCTCGGCGGCGTGGGCATGGCGTTCGGCATGTGGCTGCTCTCCCTGATGGACGTCAACACCCCCGCCTGGCAGACCGGCGTGTTCATCGCGGTGCTCGGCCTCGGCATGGGCTTCCTGATGCAGACCACCATGCTGATCGCCCAGAACAGCGTCGAGCAGAAGGACCTGGGCGTCGCCAGCAGCGCCTCGACCTTCTTCCGCTCCATCGGCGGCTCGTTCGGCGTCTCGCTGTTCGGCGCGATCTTCAACAACCACCTCACCTCGAGCCTGGAGAGCAAGCTGGGTGCCGCGGGCGAGAAGCTCGCCTCCGGCGGCGCCCAGTTCGACCCGGCCGCGCTGCACGAGCTGCCCGCCAACGTACGGGTCGGCTTCCTGGAGTCGCTGGCCGAGTCGATCTCCAGCGTCTTCTGGTGGGCGATCCTGTTCGCCGTCGTGGTGCCGCTGCTGGCGGCCTTCATCAAGGAGATCCCGCTGCGCGGCGGGCCCGAGACGCCCGAGGACACCGAGGTCAAGACCCCGGTCCCGGCGCTCGACTGACCGGGCCGACCGACCCGGGGACGCCGGTCCCGGTGCTCGGCCGATCGGCTTGGAGAGTGCCCGGCCCAGCACCTGGACCCCGGTCCCGGTGCTGGGCCGACCGGTTTGGGCCGTGGTCCCGGTGCGCGTCTGTAAGCCGGTCGGCCGGCGCCAAGTCCCGACCCAGCGATCCCCAAGCCGCCCCCGCCACGCTGGGGACATGAAGACAACCATCCCCGTCCCCGCCGGGTACGTCACCCGGCGGCCGACGACCGGCGACGCCCCCGAGATCCACGAGCTGATCTCGCTCTGCGACACCCAGGTGATCGGCAAGGCCGACATGACCCTGGACGACGTCGCCGACCAGCTGAACGACTCCTCCTTCGACGCGGAGTCCGACGGCTGGCTCGTCCACGACGAGAGCGGGCGCCTGGCGGCCTGGGCCTGGGCCTGCCGCAAGGGCGGCAGTGACAACGTCGACGTCGACGTCGTCGTGCACCCCGCCGCACCGGACCTGACCGGCCCGCTCTGGGACACCGTGACCGAGCGGGCCAGGCAGATCACCGCCGAGCTCGGCCACGACCGGGCCGTGGTGGACATCGGCCTCTACCGGGAGGACAGCGGCAAGCGCGCCATCGCCGCGTCCCGTGGCTTCGCCGCCGCCACCAGCTTCATCCGGCTCCGCGCCGACCACGAGGGGACGGTGCCCCGGCCCGAGCTCCCGGCCGGGATGACGGTGCACGACGGGCTCACCGAGGAGGTGCGCCGCCAGGGCCACGCCGTGCAGCAGGCCGGTTTCGCCGACCACTTCGGGTTCACCCCGAAGGACTACGACGAGTGGTACGACGAGCTGGACTCCTCGGTCAACACCGACTGGGCGCAGCTGACGGTCGCCCGCCTCGACGGCGAGCCCGTGGCGATGCTGCTGGGCACCAACGCCTTCCTCGGCGACGAGAACTCCGGCTACGTGCGCCAGCTGGCCGTACTCCCCGCCTTCAGGGGCCGGGGCCTGGGCCGGTTCATGCTGCGCGGCGCGTTCGCCGACGACGCCCGCCGGGGGCGGGTCGGCACCTACCTCCACGTCGACGCCAACAACAGCACGCCCGCCCTCGACCTCTACCTCTCGGTGGGCATGCGCCAGGTGCTGGCCATCGACGTCTGGCGGCGCACGATCTGACCTCCGCCGTACGGGACCACGGGAGGTCTCGTACGGCGAAGGTTCGCACGAGGGGGTTCAGCGGCGCAGCAGCGGCAGCGCGCACACCCCGGTGAGCACGATCGTCACCGCCAGGGCCACGCCGGTGACCGTCGCCGACCCCCCGTCCAGATAGAGCGTGCCGAACGTGGCCACCCCCACGACCTGGCCGAGCTGGGTCACCATCACGAACAGCCCGCTGACGTCGGGCGCGTCCTCGGGGGCGGCCTGGGCCAGCCCCACCGCGAGCACCGGGCTGAACGCCCCGCCGAGACCCAGCCCGATCACCGCGAACGCCACCGTCAGGAGCGGCTGGCCGTGTCCTCCGCCGCCCAGCGCCGCCGCCAGGAGCAGGTAGCCGAGCCCGGCCATGCCGAAGGAGGCGACGATCATGCGGCGGTGCAGGCGCTCGGGGACGCGGCGCCAGTTGAGGCTGGCGACGGCGAAACCCGCCGCGCCGGGGACGAACGCCAGGCCCGCCGCGAGCGGGCTGTCTCCCAGCCGACCTTGCAGGTGCAGGGCGACGGTGAGCAGGAACCCGCCGTAGGTCGCCATCGCCCCGAAGATCGCCAGCGCCGACGGGACCACCCCCGGTGCCCGCAGCACCCGCGCGGGCACCAGCGGCGCGGCGGCCCTCCGCTCGACCAGTACGAAGACCCCCGCCAGTGCCGCGCTCGCCGCCATGGCGGCCCATCCCCACAGCGGCCAGTCCTGCTCGTGTCCCAGCACCAGCGGTACCACCAGGAGGCTGACCGCCAGCGAGAGCGTGACCAGGCCGGGCAGGTCCAGGGGGCGGTGGCGCGACGGGCCGTCGGGCGGCAGCAGCCGCGCGCCCAGCACGAGCAGGCCGAGCCCGATCGGCACGTTCACCAGGAACACCGGCCGCCACGAGGTGCCGAACAGGTCCGCGGAGACCAGCAGGCCGCCCAGCACCTGCCCCACCACGGCGGCCCCCGAGATCACCGTGGCGTACAGGCTGAGCGCGCGGGCCCTGGAGGCCCCCTCGAAGTTCGCCTGGATCATGCTGAGCACCTGAGGCACCATCAGGGCGGCTCCCGCGCCCTGGAGGAACCTGAAGGCGATCAGCTGCCCGGCCGAGACGGCCAGCCCGCAGGCGAGGGACGCGGCGGTGAAGCCCGCCAGGCCGTACAGGAACAGACGGCGCCCGCCGTGGCGGCCACCCAGCCGGGCACCGGTGATCAGCAGCATGGCGTAGGCGATGGTGTACCCGGAAACGATCATTTGCAGGCCGGAGCCCGACGTGCCGAGGTCGGCGCGGATCACGGGGGAGGCGACGTTGACGATGGAGACGTCCAGGATGGCCATGAACTGCCCGGCCAGGATCACCGCCAGCAACCAGGGAGTGGAGGTACGGACGGCCGGAGCCGAGGTAACGGTCATGGGGAAGACTGTGGGACCGGGCGGATACGAGTAACGAGAGCCTGCTGATCCTGGTACCCACAGCACCTGGCAGCCCGGGCGCCCGTCGGCCAGCATGGAGGGGTGACGGCGACCCCGATGACCCCGGTGACTCCAACGACCCTGGTGAACTCGACGCCTCCGGCGGTCCCGGCGGTCCCGGTGACCCCCATGACCTCGGTGACTCCGACGCCCTCGACGCCCCCGGCGACTCCCATGACCCCGGCGCCTTCGGCGGTTCCGGCGGGCACATCGGACGGCGGGCGGTGGAGCGCGCCGGACGCCACGCGGAGGACCGGGCCGGGGACCCGCCGCGCCGAGCTGGGGGCGTTCCTGCGCAGCCGCCGCGAGCGCATCACCCCCGAGGCCGTGGGCCTGCCGCCTGGGCTGCGCCGCCGCACCCCCGGCCTGCGCCGCGAGGAGGTCGCCCTGCTCGCCGGGGTCGGCGTGACCTGGTACACCTGGCTGGAGCAGGGGCGGCCGATCAACGCCAGCGTGCAGGTGCTCGACGCCGTCTCCCGCACCCTCGGGCTGGACCGGGCCGAACGCGAGCACCTCTACCGGCTCGCCGACGTGCCCGCCGTGCCCGAGTCCGACGCCTGCGGCTCCCTCGAACCCGAGGTCCAGGTCATCCTCGACCGGCTCGACCCGCTTCCCGCAGGAATCTACAACGGCCGCTACGACCTGCTGGCCTGGAACGAGGCGTACGCCTCCCTGTTCCCCAACGTCGCCACCCAGCCGGTCGCGACCCGCAACGCCCTCTGGCAGATCTTCGTCACCCGGGAGTGCTGCAGCATGGTCGTCGACCGGGCCGAGGAGCTGCCCCAGATGGTCGCCACCCTGCGCGCCGGATTCGGGCGGCACCTGGGGGAGCCCGCCTGGACCGAGTTCGTCCGCGACCTGTCGGCCGCCAGCCCCGAGTTCGCGCGCATGTGGGCAACCCACGACGTGGCCAGGCCCGGAAGCAGGCTGAAGCTCTTCCACCACTCCGCCGTCGGGCAGATCCGTACCACCTCGACCAGCATGGCGCTGTCGTCGCCGCCGGAGACGCGGATGGTCGTCTACATGCCCGTGGACGAGGAGAGCGGGGAGCGCATCGCCTGGATCAGAGCGCACCCCGAGGCCCCGGCGGTCGCCCACACCCACCCGGTGACCACCACGGGATGAGTGCCCGTGGATCGGTACGCGTTCAGTGAAGCGCCTGCGGGCGGGATCACCCGTCCGAGGGCGCCCAATGGATCAGCGCGCCCTCGGGTCCCCGTACCCGCCCGGTGAAGCGTCCGCGGGCCGGGTCACCTGTCCGGGGTCACCCGATGGATCGGGACGCACCCTCAGGGTCTCCGTGCCCGTCCGGTGAGCTCGCAGGCCGGGGCACCCGATGGATCAGCGCGTGCCCTCGTACCCACCCGGTAAAGCCGCCGGTCATCCGTCCGGGGTCACCCGGTGTTTGGAGAGGTGGGCCAGCACCGCCTGGTTGGCCTCCCAGCCGTCGGGGAACTTCACCGGCACGCCGAGCTGGACCGGTTCGGACGACGGGTGGGCGTCCAGGAGCTCGGGAATGCCCGCCCTGGCCACCACGACGCAGGCGTGGCGGTGCCGGGAGGTGAGCACGCACAGCCGCCCCGACTCCAGGTGGAACGCGGTGGCGTCGCGGCGCCCGGAGAGCGGGTGGAGCACGATCGTCACGTCGTACTCCCGGCCCTGCAGCCGGTTGGCGGTGTCCACCGTGATCTCCGGCGGCACCCCGGCGGCCCTGATCGCGGCGACCTGGTCGCGGTGCGCGGCGCCGATGGCGATCCGGTCGGCCGTGACGGGGTGGCTGCCGCGTTCGGAGTGCGCGACCGGGCCCCGCTGGAGCAGCCGCGTCGCCAGGATCGCGGTCGCCGCCACGGCCTCCGCGTCGGTGCGTACCGTGTGGCGGCTCGGCAGCTCGTACAGCGCCCAGCCCGACACGGCCGCCTCCTCCAGCGCCCGGTCGTGGGAGGTGCGCATGCCGTTCACGGTGAACTCCAGCGACCGGTCGTCGGGGCCCGTCCCCGCGCGGAACCCGGTGAACGGGTAGAACGCCTCGGAGACCACCGGCGCCGCCGAGGCGGGCAGCCGCCAGGAGACCGGCAGCCGGTGCACCGGCAGGTCGGGGTTGTGCCGCAGCAGCACCGAGACCGCGCTCTGCACCGGATCCCACGACAGGCCCGCCCAGCGGTCGCCGTCCACGATGGAGAACGGGTCGAGCTGGCCGGGGTCGCCCACGAACAGCGACCGCTCGAACAGCGAGGCGATGCGCAGCAGCTTGTCCGAGCGCATCTGGTACGCCTCGTCGACGATGGCCCAGGGCCAGGTGCGGTCGCCGATCCAGGCCCACTTGTCGGCGGTGGCGACCACCACGGCCGGGTCCCCCAGGTCGGGCAGCTTGCCCGCGACCGAGACGTTGGGGTGGGCGAGGATACGGCCGGGCGTGATGTAGCCGCTCGCCGACAGGCGGCCGATCGGCAGGTCGGGATGCTCGGCCGCGAGCCGCTCCACCAGGTCGTCGACCTGCTCGTTGGTCTGGGCGACGATCATCAGTGGTTCGCCGGTCTCCGCGATGTGCCCGGCCGCCCTCACCACCAGTGTGGACTTGCCCGCGCCCGGCGGCGAGTCCACCACCACGCCCCGGTGGCGGGGCAGGTCGGCCAGCACGGCCTTCACCACGGCCGCCGCCTCCTGCTGCGGGGTCACGCCGCACCCCCGTTGCGATCCGCCGCGCGGTCGGCGCGCGCCGTGCCCGCTTCGCGATCCGCTTCGTGGAAAGCGCGCGCCGTGTCCCCGTCACGGTCGGCGCGTGTCGTGTTCCCGTCGCGGTTCGCCGCGCGGGAAGCGCATGCCGTGTCCGCTTCGCGGAAGCGGAAAGCGCGCGCGGTGTTCCTGTCGCGGTCCGTCGTGTGGGGGGCGTGCGCGGCGTTTCCGTCGCGGCTCGCCGCGCGGGAGGCGCATGCGGTGCCCGCTGCGTGGAAAGCGCGCGTTGTGTTCCCGTCGCGGGAGGCGTACGCGCCGGGACGGGACGCCGCACGGCGGAGCGAGGTCCGGTGCACGCTCACCGGGTGCCCACGGCGCGGACGCTCCGCCCTTCGAGGCGAATGGGGCGAGTAGGGCGAGTGGGGCGAGGCTGTCACAGCCATTCCTCCTGCGCGTCGTCGTCGCCGGGTTCGTACTCCTGCGGGGGCCCTCCGTGGGTCCACGGCGTCTGCTCCGGGTCGGGCAGCGCCGCCGACGACTGGAAGTCGTCGGTCAGCGAGGTGTACGAGACCCGCTCGCCCGGCTCGGGCACCGAACCGGGGGCCGGTGTCCTGCCCCGTCCCATCCCCTTGGTGATCTTAAGGGTGATCTCCCCGTCCGCGATCTCGACGATCTCGGCGGCGTGGCCGCGCCGGTCGGGGCTGCCGACCGTGCTCCCCGGGGAGAGCCGCACCGGGTCGTCGGTCCGTACCGTGATCAGGGGCCGGAGCTTGCGCGAGCGGCCCTCTCCCTCGCTGTGCTCGGGGTCGGCGGCCGTCACCGTCCCGGCGAAGGCCTCGCCGCTCAGCCGGTACTCGGCCATGAGCAGCGGGTCGTCGTGGGCCCGCTGCACGTCGTAGCTCGCCCGAGCCCGTTCCATCCCCGCCAGCCGCGCGGCGGCACCGACCGCCCCGTCCCTGCGCGCCTGGGGCGGCCCGCCCTCGGCGATCCGCTCGACGAACCGGGTGAACGAGCCACGGTCGATCTCCCAGCGGTCCTTCACCCGCGACCCCTCGGGCAGGGAGCGCAGCAGGTCCACGCTCCGCCACATCAGCCGCCAGGTGGGGTCGAGCTGGGTGCGCAGCGCCTGGCTGATCCGGTCGACGGCGCGATCGGTCGGCGCCTCCTCGTAGGCGCGTATCGCGGGGCCGAGCACCTCGTTGTCGAAGCCGGGATCGGTGGCGGGACCCGCAGGGGGCCAGAGCAGCGGGTCCTCGGCCTCCTCGGCCGCCCGGCGCCCGGACATTCCCGGCGGCGGGTCGATCCAGCCCAGCAGCGCCGCCAGGTTGGCGTTCTCCAGGCCGCTCTGCCCGGTCGCCCAGTGCAGGCTCAGCGCCTCGGTGGCCGTGAGCAGCACCGACGAGCCCGGCTGCCGCGACCGGTCGGTGAGGTAGGTCAGCCACCGGCCGAGCAGCGGCACCGACGGGTGTACCGGGTAGGGGCCCTCGGCCCGGCGGAACCGGGTGGACCGGCCCAGCAGCGCGGCGAACGAGGCCGCAGGCCGGTTCGGCACCAGGATCTGCGGCGCGTCCAGACACCGTTCGTACGGTTCGCCGCCCCTGCGCTCGACCGTCTCGGTGCTCTTCTCGAACCCCTCGATGTACGGCAGCAGCACCTCGGCCAGCTCGGCGGCGAAGGCGAACCGCAGGTCCCGGTTGCGGGGCTGGGGAACGACGAGCAGCCGGGGGTGACCCGGGTCGGTGCCGACCATGGCGGCCAGCGGCGCGGCGGCCTCGCCCGCGAGCTTGAGCGGGATGAGCACCAGCGGCTGGGCGGAGATGTGGCAGTGCCGGACCGTGGTGATCCGCTGCGCGACGCCGTCCCTGACGGCCCGCAGCTGCGCCAGCGCCGTCAGCGCGCTCACCCGCCGCCCCCCGTCCGCCTCGCGGCCCCGGCCGGACCGGATCCGCCCGCCACCACCGAAGCGGTCCCGCGTGCGCCGGATCCGCCCGCCGTCACCGAAGCGATTCCTCGTACGCCGGATCCGCCTGTCCTCGCTGAAGCGGTTCCTCGTACGCCGGGCCCGCCCGCCGCCGAAGCGGTCTCGCGCACGCCGAGTCCGCCCGCCGCCGAAGCGGTTCCGCGTACGCCGGTCCCGGCCGAGGTGGTCTCCCGTGCGGCCGGTCCGCCGACCCCCGCCGCGACGGCTCCTCGCGCGGCCGGTTCTCCCGTCCTCACCGCAGCGACTCCTCGCGCAGCCGGTTCGCCAGCCGGAGCAGGCGGGCGATCTCCTCCTGGCCCTCGGCCGGTTCGCGGGTGCCCTCGGCCAGGCCGAGCGCCTCGTCCATGCCGGAGACGCCGCCCAGCTGGTCGCGTACCTGGCGTCCGAGCAGGTCGGTGGACCCGCAGGCGCGGGCCTCGTCACGGCAGAACATGCACATGTCGCAGGTCGACAGGCAGTCGGGCGCGTAGCGGGCGGGCACCCGCAGCAGCGCCTGGGCCAGCTCCTCCGCCGAGCGGGTCGGCACGCCGTCCTCGCCGGGGGCGAGGTCGAAGGTGAGGTCGCCGGGCAGGCCCTCCAGCAGGTGCTCGACCCTGGTCATCCGGGTGAGCTGGCGGTTGAGGACCGAGAGGTGCTTGCGCACGTCGACCAGTGCCGCCGTCGGGCGGTTGGCGAAGTTCTCCGGGCAGACGAGGACCACGTCGTGGGAGACGCGCCCAGGGTCGTGGCCGAGGTCGGCCATGAGCGTGCGCAGCGCCATGACGTAGACCGCCGCTTGCCGCGCCGCCGCCGCGACCTTGTCCGGCTCGGCCTGGCCGTCGATCATGCTGAACGACTTGATCTCGACGATGTGGAAGCGCCCCCCGATCTGGAAGGCCACCACGTCGGGCTCCAGGTAGGAGGTGTGCCCGGCGATCTCCAGGCTGAACAGCGGGTGGTCGTAGAACACCGCGGTCCCGTCGTCCTCGCGCGCCGCGCGGTCGATCAGCGCCCGGGTGTGCGAGTGGCGCAGGTGGGAGCCGACGCTCTCCACGTCCTGGTAGCCGACCTGGGCGACCTCCAGGCCGAGCAGCTCGCGCAGGAGCCGCAGCAGCTCGGCGCAGCCGTTCTCCTTCACCAGCGACTCGAACAGGTTGCCACGGGTGATCGCGAACTGGGACTGGCCGAACGGCGCGGGGAAGCCGACGTGCCGGGCCGTGAGGTCCTTGTCGACACCCGCGGCGTCCATCACCGCCCGGCGCGTGCAGCCGGGATTGGCGGCCAGCGCCGCGATGGCCCGCGCGTCGTGCGGGTGGGACGGCATCGGCCCGCGCAGCGCGTCGAGCCGGTTCAGGAAGGCCCTCTCCCCGAGCTTGTTCATGAGCCGGTCTCCCCGGCCAGCCTGGTCTTCAACAGGCCCCCCTCAAGGTGTTCATCGCGGTGGCGCCGAACAGGCGCTCCGCGTCCGGTAGTTGCCTCGTCGCCCGCGCCGCCACCTCGGCCCGCTGCGCCGAGTCGGCGGCCAGGTGCACCTCCAGCTCGGCCCGTGCGGCGCGGATCGCGGTCGCCGGGTCGGCCGGGGCGAAGCCCTCGACGGCGCCCGGGATGTTCTGCGCCATCCGCGACAGCAGCCGCACCGCTCCCGAAGGCGGCTCCGTCAGCCGCGTCAGGTGCTCGGCGACGCGCATCGCCGAGGTGAGGAAGTCGACGCGCGGGCTCAGCGGCCCCAGCACCCGCAGCTCGGGCGGCCACGTGCTGTCGGCGAGCAGCCCCCGGGCGGGGGAGAGGCGGTCGGTCAGCGCGGCGCACAGGTAGTACGGCCTGGCGTAGGGGTCGCCGCGAAACGAGCGCTCCTCGTCGCGCCGCAGGCTGGTCAGCTGGGAGCCGCGCAGCTCGCGGGAGAAGAAGGCGTCGTTCACCGCGACGATCAGCTTGGCCGACGTCGGCACGCCCAGCATGGCCAGCGCCTGGTGGACCTGCTCCCTGATGGGCAGCAGCGAGGTCTCCGGTTCGTGCGGCGGCGCCGGGGCCTCGGAGGTTATCGCCGCGTCCCACGCCTGCTCCGCCCTGCGTAACTCCCCGCGCAGCGACCGGGCGAGCGAGTTCTCCCTCGCCTTGACCGCCCGCCGCACCTCGGCGCGGAGGTCGGCTATTCGCCGTTCCAGCGCGTCCAGTGGATCACTCACGGCTCGGAGCGTAACAGGAGTTCCACCAGCCTCCCTTGAATTCCAGCGAATTCCAGTATTAAGCCCGGATCGTGTAATGGTAATAACAGGATGAAAAGCGCATTTAATGCGAAAACTATCGGGCGGGACGCGGATCAGCCGTCGTGGCCGGTCCCCGCCCCGGACGGGAACCAGGCGGGCAGCGGGAGGGCGTGCAGCACGTCCAGCCGCGACACCGCCCGGGTCAGGGCGACATAGAGCACGTTGGGGCCCCGCTCTCCCGTTCCCGCGATCCCCGCCGGTTCGGCCACCACCACGTGGTCGTACTCCAGGCCCTTGGCCGTCGACGCGGGAACGGCGGTGACCCGGACCCCGCCCGCCCCGCCCTCGTCCAGGGCGGCGATCTCGATCCCCGCCGCCCTCAGCGCCGTCACCAGCGCGCCGAGGGACGCGTCGGCGGCGATCACCGCGATCGAGCCGTCGTGACCGAGCGCGTCGCGTACCGCGGTGACCGTGGCGGCGGCGAGGTCGGGCGCCCGGTGGACCCGCAGGCGGCCGTCCGTACGGAACGAGCGGGTCCTGGGCACGTCCACGGCCAGCTCCTCCAGCAGGCGGTTGGCGATCGCGACGACGGCGGCCGGCACCCGGAACCCCGTGGTCAGGGCGATCAGCTCCGCGTCCGGCTTGCCCAGGTGGGCCAGGTGGTCCCGCCAGCCCCGGGCCGCCCACGGCGTGGTGCCCTGCGCCAGGTCGCCGAGCACGGTGATCGAGCCGTGCTCGCTCCTGCGGGCGACGGCGCGGCACTGCATCGGCGAGAGGTCCTGCGCCTCGTCGACGATGACGTGGCCGTACCCCCTCGGACGCTCCACCAGCCCCGAGACCTCGTCGAGGAGCACGAGGTCGGCCGCCGACCACCGGGCGCTCTTGAACGAGCGCGGCGGCCTCGCCCACAGGATCGCCGACCGCTCGGCGGGGGTGAGGATCCCGTCCGCGGCCACGGCCAGCGCCGCGGGGTCGCCGAGCAGCTCGGCCACCACCTCCTCGGGACGGACGGCTGGCCACACCGCGTCGACGTACCCGATGACGGCCCTGGCCATCCGGCGCGTCCAGGCGACGTTCGTGACCTGGCCGCGCGCCTCCGCCTGCCGCAGCAGGACGGCCACGGTACGCGACAGCACCCGCTCACGGCCCACACCGTACGGGGTCGCCTCCCGCAGGGCGCCGTCCACGATGTCGCGGAACTCCTCCAGGCCCACCCGCCAGCGGTAGGTGCCGTCGGGAACGGCGACCGGCTCCCCGGGGGCCGTCACCCGCCCGTACAGCGCCCGGCGCAGCACTTCCGCCATGCGGACGTCGTGCTTGACGGCCGCGGCCTCCTCGCCGTCGGCGCCCCGGAGCGGCCCGCGCTCCAGCAGCCCCTCCACGGTCGTCTGCTCGACGTCGACCTCGCCCAGCGCCGGGAGCACGGCCGAGATGTAGCCCAGGAACGCCCGGTTGGGGCCGAGGATCAGCACGCCCCCGCGGGTGAGCCGCTGCCGGTGGGTGTAGAGCAGGTAGGCGGCCCGGTGCAGTCCCACGGCGGTCTTGCCCGTACCGGGCGCCCCCTGGACGCAGATCGACTCGTCGAGCCCGGCGCGGACCAGCTCGTCCTGCTCGGGCTGGATGGTGGCGACGATGTCGCGCATCGGCCCGACGCGGGGACGCTCGATCTCGGCGGCCACGATCCGGCTCGCCGTGCCCAGGTCCTGGCCGAGGTCGAGGCGCTCGTCCTCGAAGCCGGTCAGCGCGACCGGTTTCCGCGACCAGCCGAAGCGGCGCCGTACGGACACCCCGCGCGGGTCGCGGGCGCTCGACCGGTAGAACGCCATGGAGACGGGAGCGCGCCAGTCGATCACCATCGGCGGACGGCCGGTGCCGCCGGAGATGTGGCGCCGCCCGATGTAGTACCGCTGCCCCCGATGCTCGCTCGGGCCCGAACCGGAGCCTGAGCCTGAGCTGGCGTCGGTGTCGGCGTCGGAACCGGCGTCGGTGCCGAAGTCGAGGCGGCCGAAGAACGGCGGCCCCTCCGGCTGCTCCTCCAGCTCCTTGGCGAGGCTCTTCAGGTGGTAGCCCAGCCTCTCCGCGCTGTAGCGGTCGCCCGCCACCCGCTCGCCGATGACGACGTTCAGCCGCGCGCCCTCGATCATCCGGCGCATCGCCGCCTCGCACTCCGCCAGATAGGCCCGCTCGTCGTCGAGTCCCGTGTCGGTCATCGCACCTCACCCCTAAAAAAGCTTAACTCGGTTAAGATATTAACCGAGTTGCGACTCTGTTAGGTTGGAACGCGTGACAGGACTGCGTGAACGCAAGAGACAGCAGGTCCACGAGGCGATCTCGGCGGCGGCGATCGCGCTCTTCCTGGAGCGCGGATTCGACGAGGTGCCGGTCGCGGAGGTGGCGGCGGCGGCCGGGGTCTCCAAGCCGACCCTTTTCAAGTACTTCCCGACGAAGGAGGACCTCGTCCTGCACCGCATCTCCGACCACCAGGGAGAGGCGGCCAGGGTCGTCCGCGAGCGCGGGGCGGGCGAGGCGCCGCTGGCGGCGCTGCACCGGCACTTCCTGGACGGGCTTGGGCGGCGCGATCCCGTGACGGGGCTCAACGACCATCCCCAGGTGCTCCGCTACCACCGGATGGTCTTCTCCACACCCGGCCTCGCGGCCCGGGTGCTCCACTACATAGCCCTCGACGAGGAGGCCCTCGCCGGCGCGCTCGCCGAGGTCACCGACGAGCTCACCGCGCTGCTCGTCGCCGGTCAGGTCCTCGCCGCGCAGCGGGTGCTGGCCCGGCGCAACTGGCTGGCCCTCGTCGAGGGAGCGACGGCCGAGGAGATCCACCCCTCGGCCGTCGCCGCCGCCGACCGCGCGTTCGCGCTGCTCCCCGACCTGCCCTGAGCCTTCCCGGGCTTCTCCGGGTACGGGGTGGGGGCGGGCGGCGCCGCCCCCGGGAAAACTAGCCCTCGACCTCCGTGCGGTCGGCCGACCACAGCGTGTGGAAGGAGCCCTCGCGGTCCACCCGCTCGTAGGTGTGCGCGCCGAAGAAGTCACGCTGGCCCTGGATCAGGGCCGCGGGCAGGCGCTCGGCGCGCAGCCCGTCGTAGTAGGCCAGCGCGGTCGAGAAGCCGGGCGCCGGGATGCCCAGCTCGGCGGCCTTCGCCACCACCCGCCGCCACGAGTCCTGGGCCAGGGTCAGCGCCTCGGCGAAGTAGGGCGCGGCGAGCAGGGTGACCGGCTTGTCCTCCGCCGCGTACGCCTCGCGGATGCGGTCGAGGAAGACGGCGCGGATGATGCAGCCGCCCCGCCAGATCGTGGCCAGCGCGCCGAGGTCGAGATCCCAGCCGTACTCCGTGCTGCCGACCCTGAGCTGGTCGAACCCCTGGGCGTAGGCGACGATCTTCGAGGCGTACAGCGCCCGCCGCACGTCCTCGGCGAACTCCTCGCCGACGGCCCCGGCGGGCACGCCCGACGGGCCCGGCAGGCCGCGCGCGGCCTCGCGCAGGTCCGCGTGGCCGGACAGGGAGCGGGCGAACACCGCCTCGGCGATGCCGCTCACCGGAACGCCCAGGTCCAGCGCGATCTGCACCGTCCAGCGGCCGGTGCCCTTCTGCTCCGCCCGGTCGGCGATCACGTCGACGAGCGGCTTGCCCGTGGCCGCGTCGACCTGGCGCAGCACCTCGGCGGTGATCTCGATCAGGTACGAGGACAGCTCACCCTCGTTCCACTCCGCGAAGATGTCCGCGAGCTCCGCCGGGGTCTTGCCGAGTCCCTGCCTGATCAGGTCGTAGGCCTCGGCGATGAGCTGCATGTCGGCGTACTCGATGCCGTTGTGCACCATCTTCACGTAGTGCCCGGCGCCGTCGGGGCCGATGTGCGTGCAGCAGGGCACGCCGTCCACCTTCGCCGCGATGTCCTCCAGCAGCGGGCCCAGCGCCTCGTACGACTCCTTCGAGCCGCCGGGCATGATGCTCGGCCCGAGCAGCGCGCCCTCCTCGCCGCCGGAGACCCCCGCGCCGACGAAGTGGAGGCCGCGCTCGCGCAGCGCGGCCTCACGCCTGCGCGTGTCGAGGAAGTGCGCGTTCCCGCCGTCCACGAGCATGTCGCCCGGCTCCAGCAGGGGGGCGAACTCCTCGATCACCGCGTCGGTCGGCGCACCCGCCTTGACCATGATCAGAATGCGCCGGGGGCGCTCCAGCGCCGCGACGAACTCCTCGGCGGTCTCACAGGGGACAAAGGTTCCCTCGTCCCCGTGTTCCTCGATCAATGCCTTGGTCCTGTGCTGGGACCTGTTGTGTACCGCTACCGAGTGCCCATGCCTGGCCAGGTTGCGGGCGAGGTTCGCCCCCATCACGGCCAGTCCTGTCACACCGATCTGAGCCTGAGTCATCTCTGACACTCCTTTGTCGTGTCCAAGAATGCCAGTCTGCACCCACCGCCGATCAAAGGTACGAAGAGGGCACCGGCGAAAGGGCCCCGGAGCCGTACGGTTCCGCGAACCGCCGGTCCCCACGGGGTTCCCGCGCACGAGGGAGCCCCGGGAGATCAGCGGCGGAACAGGGTCCCGGGAGCCTCGGAGCCCAGGACCCCGCCCAGGCAGCGGTAGGTCCGCGCGCCCCCCTGGAACTGCTCCTTCGAGGGCGGCATGACCGTGCTCCGCCACCTGGTCCTGGCGACCCCGCGGGCGTCGCCGTACCGGGAGGAGAGCATGATCTGCGCCGAGCAGACCTTCTTCACCGTCGGATGCTTCTCCAGAGCCGCCAGGTCGTAGGTGAGCGAGTCCTGAGGCAGCGGGGCGATCGCGAACGTCTCCCACGAGTGGGACTCCTCGCAGCCGATCCGCTTGGCCGTGGTGTCGCCCGCGATCGAGACGAGGCCGCCCCAGCACTCGGCCTCCGCCACGCACGCGGCCCCCGCGCCCGCCACCCCCGTGGCGGGGCAGGCGGTCGTGACCGTGGCGACCTCCGGGACCTTGGACGCCGTTGCCGTGCCTCCGCCGTCCTCGCCTTGGAGGGCCCGCTGCCCGGTGGACGGGGTCTGGTCGCGGTTCTCGATGTACATGAGCCCGACTCCGGCCATCAGCAGGATCACGAAGGCCACGGCCACCGCGACGAAGACCCGCACGTTCGACGAGGCGGGATGCGCCGGGACCGCCGAGGGCGGCTGGGTGCCGGAGAGCGCCTTCGCACCCGGCGACGTCAGATGCGACCGCACCGCCTCCCCGCCCGGTCCCGGAGGTGTGCCGTACGGCGGCGCGTGCGAGACCTCCGCCGCGTACGCCGGTGCTGATGCCGGTATCGGGGGAGGGGTGACGGGGCGTGGGGCGCGGGACCGGCGGGCCGGGCCGCCCCCCTCCAGGCGCAGGTCCGTGAGGGCGTCGCGCAGCGCGGCCACCGAGGGGGTACGCCGCGCGGGGTCGGTGGCCATCGCATCCCTGAGCACGGCGGTCAGCTCCGGCGGCACCCCCGGGATCTCGGGGACCGGCAGCCGGTGCAGGGCCATGATGACCGCGATGTTGACCACGCCGCTCTCGGGAAAGCGCGGCGGGCGCCCGGAGAGCAGCGCGTACAGCGTGGCGGCGAGGGAGTAGACGTCACCGGCGGCGGCGGGCTCGGTCAGCTCGAACGCCTCGGGCGGCGCGTAGGCGGGGGTGAGGGACTCCCGGGTCACCGACGCCTCGCTGCCCGAGGACGGCATGGTGGCCAGGCCGAAGTCGGAGAGCACCACGTTGCCGTACCGGTTGATCAGGATGTTGGCGGGCTTGATGTCGCGGTGCAGCACCCCGGCGGCGTGCGCGGCCGACAGCGCGTCGGCGATCCGGATGCCGATGTCGGCGACCTCAGCTGGCGGCAGCCGCTTCTCGGCCCGCATCCGGTCCAGCAGCGACCCGCCGGGACACAGCTCCAGGACCATGTACGGCCGGCCGTCGGGCAGGACCCCCGCGTCGTAGACATGGGCGACGTGCGGATGACCGGAGAGGGCTCCGGCCGAGGTCACCTCACGCATGAAGCGGCGCCGGTCCCGCTCGGAGACGAGCACCCGGTTGTCCACCTTGAGCGCGACCTCGCGCTCCACCGCCAGCTGCCTGGCCCGGTAGACGATCCCGAAACCGCCCTGGCCGAGCACCCCGGACACCTCGTAGCCCGGTACCGCAAAGGCGCCAGCTCCGGCCACCTGCCACCTCCTGAAGACGAGCGGCAGATTACCGGAGTTTCCACCGTGAACCGTGGCTATATCCCCTTATGCCTGGTCAGGCGAACGACGCCCGTCCCCTTGTCTCTCGCTGCCCGCCGTCCCGCTTACTGCTTATACGCCTTATTCGCCTTGCCTGCCTTATCTACCTTGTCTGCCTTACGCGCCTTATTCGCCGAAGCGGGACAGCCGCCCGCGTACGCGAGCGTGGCGCAGTGCCCACGCGAACAGGCCGAGGGTGGCGACGAGGTAGACGACGTCCAGCAGGGCCGCCCAGGCGAGGCTCTCCCAGGGCACGGCGCCGCCGTTCAGCACGGTTCGCATTCCGGTGAAGACGTGGGTCGCGGGCAGGAACCCCGCGATGGCCTGGAGAGGACCGGGAAGCGTCTCGACGGGATAGAAGATGCCCGCCAGCGGCTGCACCACGAAGACCAGGGACCAGGCGATCACCTGGGCGTTCTCACCGAAGCGCAACACCGCGCAGATGCCCACCAGGCCGATGGACCATCCCATGACCAGCAGCAACGCCATGAACGGCACCATCCCCGCGCCCAGGCTCGTGATGCCGAAACCGTAGAGGGCGAGTGCCAGCCCCGACATGATCGCGATGGCGAAGACGACCTTGCCGAACGAGAACACGATCAGCCCGACCACGTACTCGACATTGGAAAGCGGGCTGACCTGGACGTTCAGTAAATTCCTGCTCCAGATGTCCTCAAGGAACGCGATGGAGATCTCGTTGCTGGCCTTCTGGAGCACCTGCCACAGCAGGACCGCGCCGAGCAGGAAGGCGGCGATGAACGGCACGCGCTGCGACTGCAGGAACAGCGTCACGAAGCCCCAGACGAACAGCTCGATCGTGGGCCAGAAGACGATCTCGAATATCCGGACCGGGCTACGGCGCAGCGCCGCCAGGTCGCGGAAGACCACGCCACTGACGCGCTGCCCGCGCGCGGCCAGGCCGAGCGGGGGAAGGGTGATCGTCATGATCGCGCCACCTTGAGAAAGACCTCTTCCAGATCCACCGCGCCGTAGACGTCGGTGAGCTCGGTGGTGCTTCCGCTGGCCACGATCCGGCCCTCGGCCATGAAATGGACGCGGTGACACATCCGCTCCACCTCCTGCATGTTGTGGGACGTGATGAGCATCGCGCGCCCGCTCTCGGAGGCCACCCGGACGAGCAGGTTGCGGATCCGGTCACCGGCGTCGGGGTCGAGGTTGGCGGTGGGTTCGTCCAGGATGAGCAGGCTCGGCTCGTTGATCAGGGCCTTGGCGAGCTGCACGCGCGTGCGCTGGCCGGAGGAGAGCTCCATCACGCGGCGCCTGCGCAGCGGGCCCAGCTCCAGCAGCTCGATGACCTCCTCCACCCGGACCCTCGGCTTCCGTACGCCGTACAGCCGGGCGAAGACGTCAAGCACCTCGCGCACGTGCAGGATGCCGGGGAGGTCGACGTAGCTCGCGGCGAAGTTGATCCGGCTGAGCACCTCGGTCCGGTTGTCGGCGAGGTCCAGGCCGAACATGCGGACGCTGCCGCTGTCGGGAGTGATCAGGCCGAGGAGCATGTGCAGGGTCGTCGACTTGCCCGCGCCGTTGGGGCCGAGCAACCCGACGATCTGGCCCGCGTCGACGGTGAGGCTCACCTCCTGGACGGCGGCCACCGAGCCGAATCTCTTCGCCAGCGCCACAGCCTCAAGAATCACCACCAAGCAAGCGTGCGCTCCGCCGCCCCTCCCGGGCAATCGGTTTTCCTCCGGTTGGCGCGGTTGATTTGACGATGTGGGTCGGGGTTCATAAAGTTCACCAGACCCGAGGGAGACGGCGGTGGCGCCGGGGCCTCGGAACCCTCTCTGAACGATCTTCATCCTTAGGGGATCTTTGTCCCCAAAAGGGTCTGATTCGACATGAATCGGACGATCAAGTAAGTTAGCAGGGTTGCTCCGAAAGGAGACGCGCTGAATTCTGAAAGACAGGTAAGCCGGATCGGGTCGGTTTGACACGAAAAAGCAAGCCTGAAAGAGTAAAGGCACAACGAAAGAACAGAATAAAACAAAACGAACGCCCCGGAGTTCTGACCGGTTAGCTGGTTGGTCAGGGTGATGGTGTACGCGT
>NZ_JBSZKT010000024.1:0-113708 GCF_055690525.1 Streptosporangium sp. H13245
CTCGACGTCGCCAGCTACGTCTTCGCGATCGCCGTCGTGCTCTTCGTCCGCTTCCCCGCCACGCTGCCGTGGCGGCCGAGGGAGCCGCTGACCACCGAGATCGCCAAGGGGTTCACCTACACCTGGAACGAGCGGGGCCTGCGCTCGATGCTCGGCTTCTTCGCGGTGCTCAACATCTTCCTGTCGCCGCTCATGCTGCTGGTGTCCCCGCTGGTGCTCTCCTTCGCGACGCTCGCCGACGTGAGCCGTATCTCGGTGGTGAGCGGCCTCGGCGTACTGCTCGGCGGGCTCACCATGGCGCTGTGGGGCGGCCCCGCCAAGCGGCGCTTCCGGGGGGTGCTGATCGCGACGCTGGCCATGGCCGCGGGGAGCGTGGTCGTCGGTGTCAGCCCGTCGCTGGTGACGATCGGGATCGGCGCGTTCGCGCTGACGTACTTCCTCACCGTGATGAACTCGATCTACACGACGATCGTCCAGATCAAGGTGCCGCACCGCTACCACGGCCGGGTCTTCGCGCTCAACACCCTGGTCGCCTGGTCGACCCTGCCGATCGGCATGGGGGTGGTGGCCCCGCTGGGCGCCGCCCTGCTCGACCCGCTGCTCGTGTCCGGCGGTCCCCTCGCCTCGACGGTGGGCGCGGTGATCGGGGTGGGACCCGGCCGGGGTATCGGGTTGCTCTACCTGGTCTGCGCCCTCGGGATGGCGCTGGTCGTCGCCGGGTCGCTGCGGGTCAGGCGGCTGGCGCTGCTCGACACCGAGATGCCCGACGCCCTCCCCGACGACCAGGTGGGACTGGAGGCGATCGAGGCCCGCCGCGCCAGGGTGAACGCCTGACCGGGCTCCCCTGCCTTTCCCCGGAGCCCGGCTAGGGCCGGGCTCCGGGGACGGGGTCAGTGGCGGTCGAGATAGGTTCTCAGGCCGCCGAGATCCTTGTTGGCGATGAACACCGCAGCCACGAAGAGGGCCTCCTCCGCGTGCGTGGTGCAGGCCCACGCCGAGTCGCCCCAGCCGTCGGCGATCTTCAGCTCGGCGGCCTCGGCGCACTGCCGCCCGGAGCCGCCGAGCTGGCACAGCGCGGGGCGGCCCGTCTCGCGTTCCTCCGAGGCGACCTGGCGCAGCCGCTCGGTGAGCGCGGCGGTCACCACACCGCGCTCGTCGGCCTCGTCGCGCAGCCGACGCTCGTCCCGTACGACCTGGATGGTCTCCAGACGCGACTCCAGGTGCCGGGCGGCCAGCGTGGCGAGCCCGGTCAGCACCGTCGTCTGCGTGGCGGTGACCTCCCGGGGGCGCAGGTCGATGACGTTCACGGTGCCCAGCCGGTGTCCCCCGGCGATGACGATCGGGGCGGCGGCGTAGAACCGCAATCCCAGCTCCCCGCGGACCAGCGGGTGATCGAGGGTACGCGGATCGGCCGTGGCGTCCCCCACGACGTACGGGCCGTCCGCCAGGACCGCCGACGCGCACAGGCCGGGCTCGGCGCCGACCTGTTCCACCCCGTCCAGCCCCTGGGCGGCGGCGAACCACACCCGGTCGGCGTCGACGACGCTGACCGTGGCGATGGGGGTGTCGAACACGGTCGCGGCCAGCCTGGCGATCTCGTCGAAGGTCCCGTCCGAGGGGGCGTCGAGGATCTCGTACCGCCGCAGCGCGGCCAGCCGCTCGGTCTCCGCCTCGGCTCCGGGGGCGGGTACGGCCGGGGACGGCCCGTCGTTCGCGACGTCGGACGGGTCGGGCCGGTCGGAGGGCGACGGCGAGGATGGAGCGGATGGAGAGGCAGACACCAGGACCGCTTCCGGTAGAGGGACGGGTGAGAACCACGGGACGCCGGGGTTCTCCATGGGATGACCGTAAACGGTCAAGCCAAACATCCCGAATCGACGCCCCTTCCAACCGGTGCGTTTCCCCCCGAACGTGGATCCGATGCCGTGGCGGGGCTGTTCCGGGGCGGGCGGTGCCTTGACGGGGTCGTGACAGCGCCTTCGGGACGGTGGCAGGACGCTGACAGCGATCTGGCAGCGCTTTTGGACATGCTCGCCTCCTGATCGATCGATCAACGAGGAGGCAACGATGAACCGGACACAGGTGCTCGTCGTCGGCGCGGGACCGACCGGGCTCACGCTCGCCGTCGACCTGGCCCGGCGCGGGGTGGACGTCAGGATCGTGGAGAGGTCGCCCGAACCTCCCACGGGGTCGCGCGGAAAGGGCATCCAGCCGCGTACGCAGGAGGTCTTCGACGACCTCGGTGTCATCGGGGAGGTGCGCGCCACGGGCGAGATCTACCCGGTCATGCGCGCCTACCGGGAGGACCAGGTGGTCTGGGAGGGCCGCATGCACGAGGTCGGGGAACCGGACGCCGAGGTGCCGTACTCGATGGTCCTCATGCAGCCGCAGTGGCGGGTCGAGCGGATCCTGCGCGACCGGCTCGCCGAGCTGGGGCGGCGGGTCGAGTTCGGCGTGGAGGTGACGGGGTTCGAGCAGGACGAGGACGGGGTCACGGTCACCCTCACCGGACCGGGCCTCGGCTCCGAACCTGGCTTCGGCTTTGGTACGGGCTCCGGGAGTGCCCCTGGCGCTGACCTCGATTCCGGGGGCGGGGGGCGCGGTGTCGAGCGGGTGCGGTGTGCTTATCTCGTCGGCGCGGACGGCGGGCGCAGCTTCGTGCGCAAACACCTGGCCATCGGCTTCGAGGGCGAGACGTTCGAGACCGAGCGCATGCTCATCGGTGATGTCAGGACCCCCGACCTCGACCGCGAGTACTGGCACGTCTGGGCCGACATGGCCACCAGTACGATGCGCGTCGCGCTGTGCCCGCTCCCGGGCACCGACGTCTTCCAGTTCACCGCGCCGGTCACCGGCGAGACGCCCGAGCTGTCCCCCGAATCCTTCCAGAGGGTCTTCGACGAGGGGTCGGGGCGGACGGACGTCCGCTTCACCGGCGTCTCCTGGATGTCGGTCTACCGGGTGAACATCCGCATGGCGGAACGGTTCCGCGCGGGCCGCGCCTTCCTCGCGGGGGACGCCGCGCACGTGCACTCCCCGGCCGGTGGTCAGGGCCTCAACACCGGTGTGCAGGACGCCTACAACCTCGGCTGGAAGCTCGCCGGTGTCCTCGGCGGCGCTCCCGAACGGCTGCTCGACACCTACGAGGAGGAGCGGCTCCCGGTGGCGGCGGACGTGCTCGGCATCAGCACCAGGCTTCACCGCCGCGCGGGAACGGGGGAGCGGGACGCGCACATCCGGGGCGAGGAGACGCGGCAACTCCTGCTCGGCTACCGGGACGGCTCACTGTCCGTCGGCGAACGCGGCGGCGAGCGCGCCCCGGACGCCGTGCTGAGCACCGGAACGAGTTCGGACGCGGCACCGAGCACCGGTCGTGTTCCGCACGCGGTGCCGGGCGCCGTGCCGGACGTCGTGCTGGAAGTCGTGCTGGACGTCGGCCACGTTCCGGACGAGGTGCCGGGCGCGGGCCGTCTTTTCGACGTCCTTCGCGGGCCCCATTTCACCCTCCTGGCCGTCGGTACGGCCCACACCGCGCTCGTCAAGGAGATCAACGCGGTGTACGGGCCCGAGGTGCGCGCGTACACCGTCCTCCGGGAAGACGAGCCGGGCGGGCCCGGTGACCTGCGCGACGTCGAGGGCCGGATCCACCGCCACTACGGACGCGGCCTGGTGCTCGTCCGCCCCGACGGCTACGTCGGTTACCACGGTGGCGAGGACGGTCTTGAGGACTACCTCGCGGGTGTCGTCGCGACGGCCCGGGGCTGAGCGCCGGTGGCTGCCGCGACGCGGCCGCCGGTGTCACCACCACGGTTCGCGGTGGCCCGTGCCCGAGTTCCTCGGTGTCTCCGGGCGGCCCGTGGCCGACGCGGTGGCTCGTGCCTGAATCTCCCGGTGTCCCCGGACGTTCGTGGCCGACGCGGTGGCCCGTACCCCTCCCGGTGTCCCCGGGCGGTCCGTGTCCGACGCGGTGGTTTGTGCCTGAGCCCTTTGGTGTCTCCGGGCAGCCCGTGTCCGACACGGTGGCCCGAGCCTCTCGGCAGCCCCGTGCTTCTGGCAGCCCACGGCCGACGCGGTTTCAGTGCGATACGCGGCCGAGTCCCTCCAAGGCGAACGGCTCGGGTGTGCGCAGGGTGGCGCCACGGATGCGCGCCGCCCGGTGGCGGTCCTCGCCGAGCGCCTCGGCCGCGCGGGCGGCCAGCGCGCGGACGGCGGGGTCGGCCGTCCGGTCGATCCCGCGAAGCGTGAGGGCCGCCCCGAGGAGTACGGCCGCGCTTTCCAGGTCCCCGGTCGAGGCGTGCCACTCGGCGACCTCCTCCAGAACCGACGCGCGTACCGTCTCGTCGCCGCTCGGAGCGACCACCTCCAGCGCGCGGCGCAGCGGGGAGCGGGCGCGGTCGGGCTCGCCGCGCGCCCGGTGCGTCCGGGCGATCTCCACGTTGATCAGCGCCACCAGCTGCGGTGAGGCCGTGGCCTGACCGCGCAGCAGGTCCAGCGCCTCGGTGAACAGGGACCCGGCCCGTTCGAGGTCCCCCCGCCGGAGGGCCAGCTCCCCCCGGACGTGCCGGACGCGGGCGATCGCGATCGGATCCTCGGTACGGCTCACCGTCGCCTCCGCGCTGGCCAGTTCCGCCTCCGCCCCGGCGAGGTCTCCCGCGCGGAGCCGGAGCCGACAGAGCCGTACCTGCACCATGATCGGCCCGGGGACCGCCTCCAGGCCGCCGATCTCCGTCGCCGGTGCCACGGCCTCCTCCAGCAGGGACAGGGCACCGGCCGTGTCGCCACGGTTCTCCGCCACCAGCGACAGCCAGTAGAAGGCCATCGACAGCCCCCACCGGTCACCGGTCAGGCGGTAGTCGTCCACCGCGGGCCACAGCAGCCCCTCGGCCCGTGACGCTCCCGCTCGCCCGTACTCGAACTCGACGATCCCGCCCATCAGCCGCGCGGTCGCCCTCATCCACGGGTCGGGATGGCCGCCGAACCTCTCGACCGCGGCCAGCGCCTGCCGGTGGGCCTCGGCCGTCCCGGCCGTGTAGCCGTTCACGACCGCCCACGACCCCAGTGCCACGGGGTGGTCCGACTCCCACAACGCCCCCAGGGCCCGCGACAGCGCGGCGGGCGGCGTACCGTCGGGATCGGCCAGTACGCACAGCGCGTGCGCCACCTCCCGCCCGGGGGGCGGCTCGTCGCCGACGGCGGCCAGCACCGCCGACGCCCACGCCCCGGCCTCCCCGCGACCGCCCCGCATCATCCAGTACCACAGCCTGGCCATGATCAGCCGAAGGGCCGAGTCGCCGTCCTCCGACGAGATCGCGTGGTCGAGCGCGGAGTCCAGGTTGCCCTGCTCGACGTCGAGCACCGCGAGCGCGCGCAACTGGTCGCCGGTCCGCAGCGACGGCTCCTCCGCCTCGGCCAGCTCGACGAAGTAGCGGACGTGCTCGGCCCGCGTCCGGACGGTCTCACCGGCCTCGTCCAGTTTCTCCGCGGCGTACCGGCGCAGTGTCTCCAGCAGGCGGTATCGGACCTCCCCGCCCGCCCGGGGCGCCGGTACGACCGCGACGAGGGACCTGTCGGCGAGTGACATGACCGTGTCCATGCCGTCCATACCATTTACGCCGTACCCGCAGACCTGCCGCACCGCGTCCGAGGTCGCGCCGCCGGAGAACACCGACATGCGGCGCAGGAGCGTACGCTCGCCGGGGCTCAGCAGGTCCCAGCTCCAGTCGATCACCGCCCGCAGCGTGCGGTGTCTCGGCTGTGCCGTACGGCTCCCGCGGAACGCCAGCCGGTCGCCGATCATGTCGGCGAGCTGTCCGACACCGAGGGAACGCAGCCGGGCCGCCGCCAGCTCGATCGCCAGGGGGATGCCGTCGAGCTCCCTGCAGACCCGTACGACGTCGGCCACCGTGTCACCGTCGACGCGCAGGCCCGGCAGCGCCGCTGCCGCGCGGTCCCCGAACAACGTCACCGCCGGGCACGCCAGCGCGTCCTCCAGGCCCGCGTCCGGTGCGGGAAGCCCGAGGGGGAGTACCGGGTGGAGGCTCTCCCCGATGATGTCCAGGGGCTCCCGGCTCGTGGCGAGGATCCGCAGCCCGCCGGAGGCGGCGAGCAGCCGGTCGGCGACCCGCGCGGCCTCGTCGATCACGTGCTCGCAGTTGTCCAGCACCAGCACCGGGGCCCTGCCGCGAAGCGCCACGGCCAGCCGTTCCAGCGGGCCGTTCTCCCCGTGGAGCGACCAGCCTGGGGTGTCCGGGTGCCCTTCCCGGCCGGTCTCGCCCGCGACCCCGTCCCGGTTCCCGGAGACACTCGCGGAACCGGTTTCACCGGAAGCGCCCGTGGACCTCGCTTCACCGGGGGCGTCCGTGAGTCTCGCCTCACTGGGAGCGCCTGTGAGCTTCGCCTCATCGGGAGCGTCCATGCGTCTCGCTTCGCCGTGAGCGCCTGTGAAACTCGCTTCGCCGGGAGCGTCTATGAGCCTCGTTTCGCCGGGGGCGCTTCCGGCTTCCGTGCCGGTCCACGGTGCGGCGGGGTGGTCCGCCAGGAGGCCGCTCCCGCTCAGGGCGGCCTGTACGGCCGCCGCCACCCCGGACGGATGCGAGAGCGGGGCCAGTTCCACCAGCCATACCCCGTCCGGTACGTCGAGGGACGCGGCGGTCTCGATCGCCAGCCTGGTCTTACCCACTCCGCCGGGTCCGGTGAGGGTGACCAGCCGTGCGTTCCCGAGCAACTCCCCGAGCCGGGCCAGCTCCGCCCGCCTGCCGACGAAACTCGTCAGCCGCGCGGGCAGATTGTCCCGCCGCTCACCACGATCCCTGCGCTCCCTGCGGGACCGCGCGTCCGCGAGGCCGGGGGTGTCCGCGACGGCCTCGTGAGGTCCAGGTGCCGTACGGGGAGATCCGCCGCGCAGGGCGGTCAGGTGCGCGTCGCGGAGTTCGGGGCCGGGATCCATGCCGAGGTCCTCGGCGAGGCGCAGCCTGATCCGTTCGTACGCCGCCAGCGCCTCCGTACGACGGCCCTCGGCGAGCAGTGCCAGCACGAGCCGGGTGTGGAAGGGCTCGCGCAACGGATGTGCCGCGACGGCCTCCTCCAGCTCCGCCACCGGGCCGCGTCCCAGGGCCAGGTCGGTGTCGAAGCGGGCCAGCAGCGCCGACAGGCGCAACTCCTCCAGGCGGGTGGCGGGAGCGGTGGCGAAGGGCATGACGGACGCGTCGGCGAGAGCGGGTCCGCGCCAGAGGGACAGCGCCTCGCGCAGCAGGGACGCCGCCGTGGCGGGATCGCCCGAGGTGGTACGGCCCTCGGCGACCAGCCGTTCGAAGACCCAGGCGTCGACCGCCTCGCGCGGCAGGTCGAGGAGGTAACCGGCGGGGTGGGACGCGACCGCGCCGGGCAGTCGGCGGCGGAGCCTGGAGACCAGCGACTGCAACGCGTTGGACGGGTGGTCGGGCGGTCCCTCCGGCCACAGGTCGTCGATCAGCCGCTCGGCGGTGACCACGCGACCGGGGTCGAGGGCGAGCCGTACCAGCAGGATCCGCAGCCGCGCGCCATGGATCTCGGTGCCGTGCGCGTGTGGTGGCCCGCCGTCCACGCGCAGCGGCCCCAGGATCCCGACTCTCATCAGTCCTCCATTCTCCTCTCGCGAGGAACATCGGGTGCGGTCCCGGCCTGAGAAACGCGGCCCGGCTCCGATCGGACGCCGGGGATACCTCCGGGACTACCGGAGTATCCGCGTGTTTCGCTGTTTCCGCAGTTCATCGGGGGAAAACAATGATCTTGGCGGCGTTTCGAGGGCCCCGGGGCGGGCATCGGATCGTCTGGGAGTATCGAACGGGGGGACGCATGGCGCGCGGGTTCGACGCGTCCGCTCACTACGGGCGGCGCATCGCCGACGTCCACGACGACGGCATCACGGTGCAGGATCCACCCGAGGCCGCGGACGGACACCTGACGGCTTCCGGTCTCCCGGCCCCCTCGAAACCTGCTCTCCCCGCCCTTTCGGAGCCTGCTCTCCCCGCCGCTCCGGAACCTGCTCTCCCGGCCCCCTCGGAACCTGCCGAGCCTCCGGTGCCGTCGCGTCTGCCGGGGCTGCCGGGGTCCTCCGGTTCTCCGGTGCGGTCTCGTGTGCGGGAGTCCTCGGGTTCTCCAGTACGGGCCCGTGCGCGAGAGTCCTCGGGTTCCTCGGTGTCGTCACGCCTGCCGGGACCCCCGGAGTCTCCGGTTCGGTCCCGTGCGCGGGGGCCTCTGAAACCCTCCGCCCCATCACGCTCCCCGGTGTCCTCACCGCCCTCGCCGTCCCCGCCGCGCTCGGAGCGCGAGGACCCGAGGGTTCCCGGCGGGGCTCCGGCGCTGCCCGCCGTGCGGGGCCCGATCACCTCCCTGCTCTTCGAACGGCTGGTACGCCCGCCGCACCGCTTCGGTCTCCTCTCGCTCCCGCTCCTGTCGTTCCCGGCCCGTTTCGCGGGCCCGGTCCTCGTGGACGAGGACGTGCAACTGGCGCTCTTCGTCTGTTACGAGCTGCACTACCAGGGCTTCGAGGGCGTGGACGACCGGTGGGAGTGGAACCCCTCCCTGCTGGAGGTACGGGAGATCCTGGAGGCGCGGTTCGAGGAGGGGCTGGCGCGGGCCGTACCGTACCCACCGGCCTCGCGGCCCGAGCAGACGCGCCAGGCCCTGGCCGAGCTGGTGGCCGCCGCCGTCGACGGGCCCGACCTCGCGGGGTTCCTCCATCGGCAGGCCGACCTCGCGCGGTTCCGCGAGTTCGTCGCGCACCGGTCGATCCACCACCTCGGGGAAGCCGACCCGCACACCTGGGCGGTTCCCCGCCTGGGTGGCCGTCCCAGCGTCCAGGCGGACGCGTACGGCGGGAGTGCCGAGCGGACGCGCTCTGAGCTGTTCAGGACCACCATGCGCGGGCTGGGCATGGACGACTCCTACGGCGCCTACCTCGACCGGGTCCCGGCGATCACGCTGGCCGTCTCCAACGTCATGTCGCTGTTCGGGATGCACCGGCGCCACCTCGGAGCGCTGCTGGGCCACCTGGCGGCGTTCGAGATGACCTCCTCGGCCCACAACCACCTCTACTCCCTGGGCCTGCGCAGGCTGGGCGGGGACGAGGCGGCGAGCCGTTTCTACGACGAGCACGTGCGCGCCGACGCCGTACCCGAGCGGATCGCCGCGCACGACATGTGCGGCGGGTACGCGACGCGGCATCCCTCGCGGGCCGGAGACGTCCTGTACGGAGCGGCCTGCGCCCTGACCCTCGACAGGCTCTTCGCCGAGCACGTCATGAGCCACTGGCGTCGCGGCGCCTCGTCACTGAGGGAGACGGGCGCGGCGGCGAGGCCGTGACCGACCCCGCCCCCGATCTCCCCTTTTAACCCTGACCCGGTCCCGACCCGGTCCCACCTTTTAACCCTGACCCCGATCCCGCCCCCGGGTCTCGCGGTCGGGCACCACCGGGAAAAGCGTGACGCCCCAGGTGTCTCAGCCGCCCTGCCCGCGCATCGCCTGGCGGATCACGTCGCGGGTCCGGTCCACGATGGCCAGAGGCGGCCCGAACAGCAGGTTCATGACCACCGACTCCGTACCCGGGTGCGGGTGGGTCGGTGCCAGCGCCTCGGCCGCCTTCACCCCGGCCGCCATGGCCCGGCGCTCGGCCACGCTCGTCCGGGCGCGCAACTGGGCGAACTCGTAGCGCTCCTCGGCGCGGGCGTGGGCCAGCACCGCCGCCCGCAACACCTGGAGATGCCCGGAGAACTCGGGGTGCCCGGTGCCCAGTCTCTCCAGGTCGGCGAGCAGCTGCTTCGCCTCCCTCTCCTCCGCGAGGCGCTCGTCGACCACCTCGTCCCCGTCCTCGATCTTGAGGCGCGCGTAGGGATGGACGACCTCCTCCTCGGCGGTCTCGTGCACGGCCAGCATCCGTACGAGGCGCTCGAAGGCCTCGGCCCGCCGTGTTCCGGCGGGGGCCTCCTCGACCTCGTCGAACAGGTCCCTGATCATCGCGTGCTGGCGCACCAGCAGGTCCACGACGTCGTTCTCGCTCATCAGCTCGGGCACGGTCTGGCGGTCGTTCATGGGTCCCCCTTCGTCTACCAGGTCGATTACCCCCACCCGGGCACCGAAACCCGGGCCCCGCGACCCGAGGCCGCCGTCAGACGGTGATCCACTCGGTGACGACCGTCGCGTCCCCGAGACGGCAGCGGAGGCTGAACGGCCCGGCCGGGACGTCGTCGTAGATGAACCTGCCCAGGTCGTCGGCCGTCAGCGTGACCGGACGGCCCCCGAGGACCTCGACCTCCAGGCGGCGCGGCGGCATCAGCTGGCCCACCACGCGGCCACCGGTGGCGGTCACGGTGATCTCCAGGTCGACGGTGAGCCCCGCGCCCTGGAAGGTCAGCATGCGCGGCTGCCTCTCACCCCGTACCTGCGAGGGCCCGCTCAGGGAGTCGAAGACCAGCTCGGCCAGCTCGGCGTCGAGCGTGCGCAGCGTGTAGGCCTCGACCGCGACCTGCAGGAGATGCGAGGGGACGGGGTCGAACAGCGCGATGGCGCGGCGCAGCTCCGCCTCCAGCTCTTCGTCGCTCATTGGAACCCCCGCCTGCCCAGGAGGACGCGCAGCCGTCGCAGGCAGCGCTGTCTGATCGGCCCGATGCTCCCGACGGCGATGCCGAGCGTCGCCGACACCTCCTGGTAGCTGAACGGCGGAGAGGCCATGAGCAGGCGCAGCAACCGCTGGCAGCTCTCACCGAGCTCCTGGAACGCCTGCCAGGCCGCCCGCGCCCGCTCCCGCTCCAACGCGGCGTCCTCCGAGTCGATCACCGCCTGCTCGGGCGTACGGTCGTCGACGACGCGGTCGAACGTCTCGGGATCGTCGCTCGGCGAGACCCGCCGGGCGGCCCTGAGCACCTTGACGCACTCGTTTCGCGCCGTGCTGGCCAGCCACGCGCCGACCTTCTCCGGCTCGCGGATCCGCGTGAGGTTCTGTGCGAGCCGGAACCAGGTCGTCTGGTAGACCTCCTGCGCGTCCGCGTCCCTCAGCCCGTGGGCGCGCACGACGGACCACACGAGGGGGCTGAGGCCCTCCACCAGGGATTTCCACGCCGCGGCGTCGTCCCCGTCCACCGCGGCGCGGAAGAGGATGCCGATCGATTCTCGATCCACGGTGACGTCCCCTTGCTTCCGGGACTGTCATCGTACGCCGGGGGGCCGACCCGCCCGCACTGGTTTTCAGCGTGTGACCGGAACACTTTGCACGCTCTGCGGTGTCCAGGTGGCGGGAATGAGGGCCGGGGTGGGGATGCTCGACAGTATGCCGACGGGCGTCTCGTCCAGAAGCCTCCTGGCGGCCTCCCGGGAGCCGACCCCCGGGTTCCGCGTCATGTAGTTGGCGATCATGCCGACCACCAGGGGCGCGGAGAAGGAGGTGCCGCTCCACTCCGCCAGGCCGTCGAACACGACACGGTCGCGGATGGCGGTCGGCGACTCCTTCATCTTCTCGGTGAGCTCGCCCCGGTGCGGGGGGAACTGGCAGGTGCAGTCGTACTGGTGGTCGTACCGGCACTCGGAGAAGGTGGAGTGCTGGTAGTCGTACGCCGCGGGAGTCGGGTCCACCGCGGTGAAGGCGCTCACCAGGCGCTCGCCGGGCGCGTACGTCGTCACCCACGGCCCGTGGTTGCTGAAGCATGCGCGGTCCGCGCCGTCCCTCCTCAGCGCCCCCACCGCCACGACGGCACCGGCGTAGACGGGGTGGTCGGCGTACGCCGCGGGCCAGAACCTCACGTCGTTGCCGTTGTTCCCCGCGGCGGCCACGAGCAGCGTCTCGGGGTGGGTCATCAGCGCGTCCAGGAAGCGTTCGAGCCCCAGGAGCGCCTCCTTGCACGTGCTCGGCGTCCCCGCGGACAGGTTGATGATGTCGGGCCACCTGTCCAGCGGCAGCATTCCCCCGAGCAGCTTGTCACCCAGGTCCTTCTCGCTGATGGCGCCCGCGTTGACGAGCGTCCCGTGCACCGTGACGTCGGTGCCGGGCGCGACGGCGCTGACCAGCCCGGCGATGAAGGTGCCGTGCCCGACGTACTGCTTGAGGATGCCCTCCCTGTCGAGCTCGATCTCCTTGCCGTCGCCCTCGACGCGGTGCATCCACGGGTGCGACTTGTAGTTCTCCACCAGCCCGGTGTCGACCACGAGGACGGACACCGGCACGCCCCCCTTGGCGGAGAACTCGGCAACCGCCGGGTTGGGCGGCTCGCACCGGGACACCGGCACCGGCTCGTCCCCGGGGCAGCAGTTCACCGCGATGGACACGATGTGGTTCCGGGACACCATGCGGCGCTTGTTCTCACGCTCCAGGCCCTCGACGGCCTTCAGCGCGTCCGACACGTCCTTGTCGCTGTGGCGCTCCACCCTGTTCGGCTCGCCGACCCGGATCCTGAGCACGCCGCCGGGGGAGGTTCCCTTCCGTTCCACCCTCACGATCTCGTTCTGGTCGCCGCCCCGATCCCGGACGAACGCGCGCCGGACCGTCGCGGCGACCTCGTCGGCCTCCTCCGCGCGGGCGAGGACGTAGCCCTTCTCGTAGAGGAACATGCGCTCCGGGCCCTCGTAACCCGCCGCGAGCACGACCTCCTCCCCCATGGCCTCCTGGATCTGGTCGAACTGCTCCTGGAACCTGTCTGGTGGCATATTCGCCATGTTCGCCATCCTTGTCTCCGAGATCTCACGACGTCGCCATGAGGTAAGAGCCACCGGCCGCCCCGCTGATACACCCCCCGGGCGGGTTCCCGGCACGGACACCGGGAGCCCGGCACCGGGCGAGGGATGTCCACGGTGGGTTACGCGGCATGGACGCCCTGAACACACCACGTCTAACATCGATCCGTGACCGGGGGAAGCTCGCGGATCCCGCCGCCCGCGGGAGACCCTCTCGCTCTGCTGCCCCTGGTGTTCGCCCGCCCCGCGGACGCGCTGGCCGGAGCGCGGGCCGTGCTGTCGGGCGCCCCCTCCCCGCACGACGCCTCCGTCGCCCACCAGGTGATCGGCATCTGGCAGCGCGACTTCGGCGACCTCGTGGTGGCGATCGGCCATCTCCGGCAGGCCCGGGCCCTGGCCGCCAGGTCGGGTTCCCCGAACCGGGAGGCGGACGTGCTGGCGACCCTGGGGGCCGCCCTCATCCACGCGGGCCGTACGAGACAGGGGCTGGCGGCGCTGGAGGCGGCCGTCGAGAGGGGCAGCGGGATCACCGGGGCCCGTGTGCTGTTCCGCCGGGGCTACGTCTGGTGGGTTCTCGGGGGGCACCGCGAGGCGCTCGACGACCTGCGGCGGGCCATTCCCACCCTGCGCCGGGCACAGGACACGATCTGGACCGCGCGGGCACTCACGCTCAGGGCGACCGTCCACCTGGCCATGGGGTCCGTCGAGCGGGCCGAGGCCGACTTCGTCGCCGCCGAGCAGCTGTGGGACACCACCGACCAGGAGCACGACAAGGCCGACGCCGTGGAGAGCCGAGGGCTGGCGGCGTTCCGGTCCGGCGACCTCCCCGCGGCGCTCCGTCTCTTCGACGAGGCCGCGAGCCGGTACGAGGCCCTCGGCACGCCCATGTTCGTCCTGCACATCCGGCGCTGCGGGGTGCTCCTGGCGGCGGGCCTGGCGCGCGAGGCGCTGGAGGAGGCCGACGCCGCCACGGAACAGCTGAACAACATGGGAGGGCAGACGACCCGCAGCGCCGAACTCCTCCTGATCGCCGCGCGGGCCGCGATCGCGGCGGGGGAGCCGCACGCGGCGATCGCCCGCGCGAGCGCGGCCATCCGGCTGTTCTCCAGCCAGCGCCGCGACTGGTGGCAGGCCCACGCCCGGCTGGTGCTGGTCCAGGCCAGGTTCGCGGCGGGCAAGGTCTCCGGCCGTTCGGTGCGCGACGCCGCCGAGGTCGCGGTACGGCTGGCGGAGCTGCGTTCCCCCGAGGCGGTCCAGGCCTCGCTGCTGGCCGGACGCACCGCCCTCGCCCTCGGCTGGGAGGCCGACGCGGAACGACACCTGGCCGCCGCGGCCAGGACCAGGGCGCGCGGGCCCGCCTTCGCCCGCGTGGACGGCTGGGTGGCGCAGGCGCTCAGGGCCGCCGCGGCGGGACGTACGCGCGGAGTGCTGGACGCCTGCCGCCGGGGACTCGACCTGCTGGACGAGCACAGGATGACCCTGGGCGCCTCCGAACTGCGGGCGCGGGCCACCGCGCAGGGGGCGGAGCTGGCCGTGCTCGCGCAGCGGGCGACCCTCGCCGGGGGGAGCCCCCGCCGGTTCCTCGGCTGGAGCGAACGCTGGCGCGCCACCGTGCTCGCGGTCCCGCCCACCCGGCCCCCGGACGACCCCGAGCTGCTGCGCGACGTGACGGCCTTCCGCGAGATCAGCAGCCGGGTCGACACGGCGCGGCCGGGAGGCGTGCCGGTCCCCGCGCTGGAGCGCGAGCAGCGGCGGCTGGAGAAGGAGATCCGCGCCCGGACGCTCCGCACCCGCAGCGTGGGCGGCTTCGACGGGCACCGCTTCGACGCGGGCCCCCTGCTCGACGGGCTCGGCGACGGGTGGCTGATCGAGATCGTCGCCGTCGACGGCGAGCTGCACGTCCTGCTCTGCGGCCGGGGCCGGGTGCGCAGGTTCGCCGCGGGACGGCTCGCCGACGCGGCGATCGACGCCGACCACGCCCGCGCGGGCCTCAGGCGGATCGCGTACGGGGGCTCGGAGGGCAGGCTGCCCGTCCTCGAAGCGGGCGGGCGCCGCCTCCAGGAGTCGCTGCTCGGCCCCGCGGTGCGCCACCTCGGGGACGGCCCCGTGGTCGTCGTACCACCGGGCAGGCTGCACGGCGTCCCCTGGGCGCTGCTGCCCGCGCTGGGCGAGCGGGTGCTGAGCGTGTCGCCGTCCGCGAGCGCCTGGCTCCGCGCCCGGCGGATCGAGCCGTCGCCGTCCACGGAGCGGGTCGTGCTGGTCCGGGGGCCGGGGCTGGCGACGGGCGGTGCCGAGGTCCCGCTCCTGGCCGCGCGGTACGGGGAGGCGACCGTGCTGGAGGCCGGGACCGCGGTCGCCCCGGCCGTGCTCGCGGCGCTCGACGGCAGCAGGCTCGCCCACATCGCCGCGCACGGCACCTTCCGCTCCGACAGCCCGATGTTCTCCTCCCTGCGGATGGACGACGGCCCGCTCACGGTGCACGACTTCGAACGGCTGCACAGCGCCCCGTACCGGATCGTCCTGTCCAGCTGCGACTCCGGCAGGCTGCAGCCGGTCGGCGCGAACGAGCTGCTCGGCCTCGCCACGGCGCTGCTGCCGCTGGGTACGGCCGGGATCGTGGCGAGTTCGGTGCCCGTCGACGACGAGGCCGTGGTGCCGCTGATGCTGGCCCTGCACGAGGGGTTGCGGCGCGGCCTGAGCATGGCCGAGGCCCTGCGCGACGCGCGGCTGGCGATGCCCGGCGACGCGCTCAACCGGGCGACCGGCTGGTCCTTCTCCGCCATCGGCGGCGCCTGACCCCCGGTCCGCGCTTCTTCGACCGGGGCGGCGGGCCGCGTCGGTTTCGGTCGGCGGTGAGCCGCGTCGGCCAAGGGTGAGGAGCCTTCCCGTTTGGTCAGCGGTGGGTCGCGTCAGCCGACGGTGAAGAGCCTCCCCAGACCGGCGCGGTCGCTGCTGCCGAGCCGCGCGTAGGCGTCACACAGGTGGTTGGCCACCGTACGGATCGACACCGTGAGCTGCTCGGCGATCTGCCGGTTGGTCAGGCCCGCCGCCGCGAGGCTGACGATCTGCCGCTGGCGTGCGGTCAGCTTCGGCAGCGCGAGGTTGACCAGGGCGGAGCTGCGCGCCCCCTGGCAGGCGCCCGCCAGCGCGGAGGCCCGGTTCCTGGAGGTCTGCGAGGCACGCCGGTCGTCGTGGACGAGGGCCGCGTGCGCGAACGCCTCCGCCGCGTGCAGCAGCAGGCCGAGGTCGGTGAGACCCCGTGCCACCTCGTCCAGGGACTCCCCGTCGCGCCCGGCCAGCGCGCGGGCGTGCCACGCCAGCAGGGGGGCGAGGCCCCCCTCCGCACGGTCGGCCAGTTCCCCGAGCCGGCCGACGACCAGCTCGGGGGTACCGAGCCGCACCACGTCGTGCAGGGCGAACAGGTCGTCGTCGAGCGGGTCGTCCCCGGCGGCGCGCAGCGCGGACCGCAGGGCGCCGTCGAGGTCTCCCTCGGCGGCGAGCGTCCAGGTCCGTGCCCGCTCGGCGGCGAGCGCCCGCGACCGCGTGTCGTCCGGGGGTGCCGGTGGGTGGTCCTGGACGGCGGGCCACGGGCGCGTCCGCGAGTCTCCGCCGGGGGCCGGGCCGCGCGACAGCGCCTGCCGCGCCGTCGTCAGGTCGCCGATGTAGGCGGAGGAGTGGGCGAGTTCGGCCAGGCAGGCACGGTGGTGGGGGGAGCGGCGCAGTCCCTCGCGGCTCCAGGCGATGGCCTCGCGGGTCTCCCCGCGAAGCCGGGCGACACGGGCCCGCCGCGCGCAGAACTCCGGCATCGCGGGCTCGTCCCAGCCGGTGTCGTCCTCCGCCATCCGCTCGCCGACGCCCCTCGGTATCCCCGAGAGCCTTCCCGAGTACGCGCGTGCGGCCAGCTCCTCGCACTCGGCCTCCAGCGCCGTGGCCGAGGCCCGGCGGAGCCGTCGCGCACCGGGCGGCCCGCCCGCCCCCGGGCGCTTCGCGGCGGCCCGGAGCACCGGGCCGTGCAGCGGGTGGACGAGCCGGATCGACAGCCGGTCGTCCACGGTGACCAGCCCCTTCGCCCGCAGACGTTCGAGGACGGTGAAGGCCACCCTGGCATCGGGCGCACCCACGCCCAGCGGTTCGCCGGAAGAGGGTTCGCCCGAAGCGGTGAGTCCCAGCGGTTTGCCGGAGGACGGGTCGGGTGCGGTGAGTCCCATTGACCTGCCGGACGACGGTTCGCCGGAGGTGATGAGCCTCAGGGGCCTGCCGGACGCGATGAGCTCCAGCGCCTCCCGGTCCTCCCCGTGGATGTCGCGGATCGTGTCCTCCACCAGCTCCCTGACGCGCGCCGTCATCGGAGGGGTTCCCCGCCAGGTCCACGTGCCCGACACGTGGCTCAGGTCCCCTCCCGCGTGGACGGCGACGACCAGCTCGCGCAGGAGCCGCAGGTCGCCACGGCTCGCCCGGTGCAGGCGCCGGACGGTGAGGGTGTCCACGTAGCCGCCCACCGCCCGGGACAGCAGTTCGCCGCACTCGCTCTCCGTCAGGGGGGCCAGGGCCATGCGGGGCAGGAGGTTCTCCTCCCAGAGCCTGGAGACGTCCTCCGGCACGGGCTCGCCCTCCCTGACCGTGACGAGCAGGCGGGTGCGTCCCCTGAGCGCCAGGCGGAGGACGAGCGCGGCCGAGGAGTCGTCGAGGAGGTGGGCGTCGTCCACGACGAGCACGCGTACCCCCTCCAGCGCCTCGGCGGGGTTCGGCGGGCAGAGAAGCCCCGCGGGGCGCGGGGAGGTTCTCATGAGGTACGGCACCGAGGAGGGGGAGAGCTCCGCGAGGTGCGGGGGACGGGACAGGAGGGGGGCGAAGGCGGCGAGCGGGGTGTTCCGGCTGTCCGGCGTTCCGGTGATCCGCGCGTGGAGCGGCTCGTTCACAGCCTCGGGTACGGCCTCGGCGGCCAGGCGGCTCCTGCCGCTCCCCGCCGCGCCGGTCACGACGACGCCCCGGCGACCGGCCGCCAGGTTTCGCCGTACGAGATCGAGTTCCTCAGTCCTGGCCGTGAACGGCCAGGGGGACCGTGGGTTTCTCACAGCGGTATGAGCCGGGCCGCCCGTCCGTGATACACGTGGAATTGAGTACCCCCTACTCATGCGCGCCCGGGATTCCATCTCCAGTCTCGTGGCATGTGGACACGGTTTCCTTGATCACCTCACCATGCCCGAAGGCAGGGGCCTCCACGCTGCGGGAATGCCGATGAGGGCGGGTGACGGCGAGCGCGTCCGGCACTGCTCGCTCCCGCCGTACCCCACGCACGCGCCGCCGGACGGGCTTGAGGGGAGGCGGCGCGCGGCCCTGCTCTCGGGACGGCGGGCATGGCTGAACGGCACGGTCCTGCACTACTGCTTCCTGGGCGGGAAACACGACGACGAGCGGCGCGGCGGTGCACGGGGTGACAGTAGATGGGGTGACGACAGGCGGGGCGACGGCGAGCAGCGCGACGCCGTGCGCCGGGGGTTCCAGGAGTGGAAGGGCCTCGGCATCGGGCTGGAGTTCGCCGAGGTCGCCGACCGTACCGAGGCGGAGGTACGGATCGGGTTCCGGCGGGACGCCGGGTCGTGGTCGGCCGTGGGACGCGACGCGCTCCGCGTCGGGACCGCCTCCCGCACGGTGAACTTCGGCTGGGATCTCACCGGCTCGCACGGCCGGGGCACCGTGCTGCACCAGATCGGCCACGTCATCGGCATGGTCCACGAGCACCAGAGCCCGTACTCGGGCATCCTCTGGGACGAGGAGGCCGTCTACGAGGACCTCGCGGGAGCGCCGAACCTCTGGCCGAGGTCGCGGACGTTCCACAACGTCATCCGCAGGCTCGACGAGAGCGAGGCGAACGGTCCCGTGTGGGATCCGCTGTCCGTCATGGGGTACCGGCTCGGCCCGGGGCTCATCCTGGAGCCCCCGTGCTACCGGGCGGGGGTCGCGCCGCCGGGCACCGTCTCCGAGCTCGACGCCGCGTTCGCCCGCCGCTGGTACCCGCCCCCGGGCGGCGAGCCGCCCGAGCTGCCGCCGTTCCGCTCCGCCCCGCTCGGCACCGGCGCGGGGGAGCAGCGCGACTTCGTGATCGTCCCCCGCGCGACCCGCGACTACACGGTCGGCGTCTTCGGCGAGTGCGACACGGTGCTGGTGCTGTTCGAGGAGGTCGGCGGCGACCTGCGCTACCTGGCGGGCGACGACGACGGAGGACACCCGCGCAACGCGTCCCTCCGCGTCCACCTGCTCAAGGACCGCCGCTACGTCCTGCGCGCGAGGGTCCACTCCTGCTGGGGCCCCGGCCAGGCGGCCGTCATGTGCTGGTGAGCGCCGGGCGCCGGGAACTGTCGTACGCGTGGTGCGGGATCGTCGGCGCCGGTGACGTACCGGTGACGATGCTCGACCCCGAGGAGTCCGAGGAGAACGAGTTCTGCGTCAGCTGGATCTCGGGTAGATGTCCGGCGTTTCCGCAGCTCGTCTTTCCGGAGCGGGAAAAGGCGGGCCGGAGTCGCGCGTCGTCGTTCGAACGAACGGTTTTCCCCACCTGTCACCGGGCAGGTGGCCGACGGCCGGAAAAATGGGTTCCGTCCATCGGTGACGGGGATTGGGGGCGATCCTGATGATCAAAGACGTGATTTTGCCGATTGTCGGTTGGGTTCTTCTGGTGCTCGGATGCGTGATGATCGCACAGAGCGTTTACGTGCTGGTGACAGGCCGGTTTCCTCCCATGTACTCCGAGGGGGACCGAGCGCTGCCGATGAGGCCGTACGCGGGGATGATGCTGTTCTCCTGGTTGGCCTCCGTCGCGTTGGCGTTGCCGTGGGCGCTGCGCTGGCCGGCCGAATGGCAGATCGCCTCCTCTGCGCTCGTCTTCGTCTTCGTGGTGGGGACCCTCGTCATGAGGGCGAAGATGAAGAAGGCGATGACGAGCTCCACGGAATCGCGTGACATTCACCGGACCCCGTGACATTCACGAGGTCGTGTGACCAAGGGTGACCGCAGGGCGCGATCGGCATTCCGCCGGATCCCGCCCCGCGCGGTCAGCCGCTCACCGTTGTCTTCTCCGGCGAGGCGGGCACGCTCATGTCAGCCAGATCGGGCGCCAGTCGCTCAGCTCGTGGAAGCGGCGCAGCTCGGCGAGGCCGCTGAGCCAGCCCATCCACCCGGTGTACGGGGGGTTCTCCGCGCTGAAGCCGCTCTCCATGAAGGTGAGCCGCGTCGCGCCGCCCGAGCCCTCCAGCTCCCAGGTGGAGAGACCTCGGCCCGGCCACTCCAGGGAGAGCCTGCGGCCGGGCTCCAGCTCGACGATCTTCGCGGGCGTCTCGTTCGCCTCGAAGCCGCCCATCGCGAACCGCCCGCCGACGTACGGCTCGATGTCGACCTTGTAGCCGAACCACCGGCCGAACTTCCCGGGGTCGACGAGCGAGTCGAAGACCGCCTCCGGAGAACCGCCGACGACGACGTGCTCCCGCAGGACCGGGGAGGTGAAGTCGGCCTTCGGCGTGAGTTCGCGGCCCTCCAGGTGGTCGACCAGGTTCGCGATCGACAGGCACCAGAACGTCTGCAGCGTCCCCAGGACGCCGCCGTCGGTCATCGCGGACTCCATGTCGAAGTGGGACTGCGTCAGCGACACGATGGTCGACTCCGCGTCCTCCTCCTCCAGGTCGATCTCGACGGTCGTCTCCTCGCCGTCGAGCAGCCACGACAGGCGCAGCGTGCGGTCGTCGACGTGCAGCGGGCGCTGGTGGGGCGCCTCGCCCTCGGGGGTGTGCCGTCCCCAGAACGCGTACCGGTGCGGCAGGTCGACCTCGGCGTGCTCGGCCAGCCAGGTTCGCAGCTCGCCCGGGTCGGTCAGGGCGTGGTGGACTGCCTTGAGCGGTGCGGCCACGCGTGCGCGCAGCGTCATCGGCTCACTCACGGGGTTCTCCCTTGGGGTAGAAGGCGACGGCGAGCTTGAAGGCGTCCCCTTCGGCGCCGCCGTAACGGGTGAAAAGGTCTTGCAGCGCCGTCTGGAGGTCGTTCAGGAACTCCTGGCGCCGCTCGGGGAGCATGCGGATCTCGCCGGACACGCCGATGGAGGGCAGCTCCGGCGCGGTCCTGTCGAGCGCGCCGATGTCGGCCTGGACCTCCTCCATGAGGTCCAGCAGGTAGCCCAGGCCCAGCTCGTCCTGGGTCGCGCGCAGGCCGATCCGGCCGACGAGGCGGGGCGAGAGCCAGTAGGAGCGGGCGCTCGCCTGGTAGACGCCCTCGTGGATGCCGCGCACCCTGCGCTCGGTCACCTGGGTCACCAGACCCGCTTCGACCAGGCGTTTGACGTGGTAGTAGACCCTCTGCGGGGTCTGGTCGAGCAGGGCCGCCACCTCGGTGCACGAGCGCGGCTCGGCGAGCTGCCGCAGCACCTCGATGCGCTGCGGCTTGAGCAGTGCCTCGGCCTGCCCGATCTGTTCGAGGTACAGGACGTCTCTCATCGTGAAATCAACCTTGTACGTAAAATTATTTTTTGTCAATGCTCGGTGCCGAGAGACCGGTGCGAAGACCGGGCGGTCAGCTCGTACGGGGCCGCCCGTCCCCCGGGAGCGGTCGCATCGCCCCCAGAAGGGTCGCGAGGGTCACGCGGGCGAACCCGATCCGGGCGTCGCTCGCCCCGTACGGCAGCCAGAGGGCGTCCGCGTGCAGCAGGCCGCCGCAGGAGTACACGACGTTGGGCACGTACCCCTCGCGCTCGGTGTCGCCGGGGGTGAGGAGCGTGCCCGGCAGCTCGGCGACGACGCGGTGCGGCTCGTCCAGGTCGAGCAGCAGCGCGCCGATGGCGTAGCGGCGCATCGGGCCGACGCCGTGGGTCAGGACGAGCCAGCCCGACTCGGTCTCCAGGGGGGATCCGCAGTTGCCGACCTGGATCAGCTCCCAGCCGCTGCGGGGGGAGTGGAGCCGTACCGGCCGCTGCCACCTGCTGTCCTCGCCGAGGGAGGTCAGCCCGATGGTCTCGCCGTCGGAGCGGCACAGCGCCAGCAGGCGCCCGCCCACCGGGCGCGGGAACAGCGCCATCCCCTTGTTCGCGGCGGCGGGCCCGCGCAGCGGGGTGACCTCGAAGGTCCGCAGGTCGTCGCTGGTGAGCATGCGCGAGCGGATGTGCCGCCCGTCGTAGGCGGTGTAGGTGGCGCGGTACGAAGGCGTGCCGTCCTCGCCGACAAACCGCACGAAACGGGCATCCTCCATCCCGTTGCTCTCGGCCGCCCCGGCGGGCCAGAGCACCCGCCGCTCGATGGGGACGTCGGCGGGGAAGGTCACGGCGTAGTCGGAGGCGGTCGCCCGCCGCAGCTCCTCCACGGTGCCGTGCGTGGTGGTGCGGGTGAGCAGGTCGGTGGGGAGCCGGGCGACCGCCCGCTCGAAGTCGTCGTCGTCGAAGAGTTCCGGCAGCGAGCCCAGCACGGTGGAGGAGACCTCGTTGTCCCGGTCCTCGTCGGCGAGCGCGGCGGCGAGCAGGTCGCGCCGGTGGGGGACGCTGTGCCGGGGGCCGGTGGTCAGCGGTCCCGAGCGGTCGGCGACGACGAGCTCGTCGCCGGGGCCGAGCACCGCCGTGGCGAAGCCGATGGACGACAGGTGGCCCTCGCCGATCTGCCGGGTGCTGATCACCACGCGCAGCCGTCCCGGGCCCAGCCCTGACTGGTCGGGGTGGGCGACCATCGAGGGGTTGCACAGCGCGGCGCCCTCCACCGCGTACTCGTGGCTGAAGTAGGCGCCGACCAGGAGCCGGGCCGCCGGTCGCAGGTCGAGGTGGTCGGGGACCCGGTAGCGGACCAGGTCGTAATGGTGCAGGAAGGTCGCCGCGAGGTCGCGGTGCCGGTCACCGAACCCCCGCAGCGTCTCCTCCAGCAGCGCGGCGGTCTCGTCGTGGCCGAGGAGCGTGATGCGGTCGATCAGGGCGGAGGCCCGGCTGCGCGTCAGGGCGGCGTCCTCGCCGGGGACGAACAGCTTGATGATCACCCGTCGTGGGTCGGGAGCGAGGGTCTGGTCGAGCCTGGTGGCCAGGTCCCGTACGGTCATGCCCCCCCACCCCCCGATCTCGCGGCCGGTACGCGGCGCCGCGCGGGAGAGGCGGCCGGGATACGGCGCCCGCCGGTGATCGCGGTCAGGGGAAGGCGCCTTCCGGGAGGGGCGGCCAGGACGTGGTGCCCTGTGGGGGTAGTGGCCGGGACGCGGCGCCCGCCGGTGATCGCGGTCAGGAGAAGGCGCCTTCCGGGAGGGGCGGCCAGGACGTGGTGCCCTGTGGGGGTAGTGGCCGGGACGCTGTGCCCGCCGTGGATCGCGGCCGGGAAACAGCGCCTTCCTGGAGGAGCGGCCGGGACGCGGTGCTTCGCGGGAGTGGCGGCCGGGGCGTCGCGCTCGCCGGGGGTCATCGCCGGGACACGGTGTCCCCCCGGAGGGTCGGGTGGTCCGCGACGCCGGGTGGGGGCCGCGCCATATGGCGCGCTGTACGTCGCGCTATATGTCGCGCCGTATCCCGTCATGACATCCATGACATCATCCCCGCCGGCCTCGTGACCAGGGCGCGATGCCTTCAGAGGACCTCACTCCGCTCGCTCACCAGGCGCTCGGCGTGCTGCAGGGTGGAGATGAGCGCGATGGTCGACTCCGCGCCCTGGTTCAGGTTGGGGCCGTTCAAGGTCAGGCCGTCGTAGCCCCCGCCGGTCGCGACGTCCCACATCGCCGTCCCCCGGTCGTTGGCGCCCTGGAACCACGCCGTCGCCTGCCACACGCCCTCCTGCCAGGAGGGGTCGCCGGTGACGGCGCCCGCCGTGGCGCAGGCGTCGGCGAGCGCGGCGACCTCGATCGGCTGCTGGTCGTAGCGGTCCCACGGCGCGTGCCGCCGCCACCCGGCGACGGGGACGACCGAGAGCCGCCCGTCCCTGGTCTGGATGTCGCGGAGCCAGGTCAGCATCCGCAGGCCGTCGGCGAGCATCGAGCCGTCGCCGCCGAGATGGCCCGCCGCGATGAGCACCTCGGCGAGGGCGGCGTTGGCGTACGTCAGCTCGGGCTGCGGCCACGGCCAGCCGGGATCGGCCGAGGGGACGCCGACCGCGCGGGCGGCGTCCGCGAGCAGGGCTGCGGCCGGGGCGTCGCCCGGCAGGACGCGCAGGACCTCCGCCGCGCCGAGCCCGGCGAACGCCATGGCGCGCGGGTGCGGGGACCGCCTGGCGGCACCGGCGGTGAAGGACATCAGGGCCTCGTCGCGGATCCACGGGGCGGGGTCACGGGCCGCCGCGGTGCCCAGGCCCCACAGCGCCCGTCCCCACCAGTCGCCGAGGCCGGGCTCGTCGGTCCAGCGCCGATCATGGGAGAGGCGGTTGTGGAACGCGCCGGAGCCGTCCTGCGCGTGCGTGAGGAAGGCCAGGTAGCACTCCGCGAGCCGCCGTACCCGGGGGGTGGGCGCCGGTTCGCGGCTGGTCACGACGAGCCCGCGGGCGACGTCGTCGGTGCAGTAGCCGTGCTGGCGGCGGACGACGGCGTGCCTGGCGTGCTCGAACAGGCCGGTGTCGTCGCTCAGCCGCGCCAGGTGCCTGAAACCGGAGATCGCGGGGGCGACCACGGGGGGTGTGGGGGTTGCGGGGGTCACGGCAGGGCCGCCGCCACGGCTGCCGGGCGTCCGGCGAGGAGGCCCCGGGCGAGATCCTCGTAGCGCGCCGCGACGGCGGGCCACAGCAGGGTCGGGACCAGGGCGTGGGTACGGTTCCTGAGGTCCTCGGCCAGGCCGGGCTCGGTGAGGATCCGGCGTACGGCCGAGGCGAGCGCGGCGGGGTCCTCGTGCGGTACGAGCAGGCCGGGCCCGCCGGTGAGCAGCTCCACGGCGTGCGGGAAGGACGTGGCGACCACCGGGACCCCGGCCGCCACCGCCTCGATCAGGACGCCGGAGGTGACCTGCTCGTGCGAGTCGTACGGCAGCACGACCACGTCGGCCGAGCGGATCAGCCGGATCAGCGAGGCCTGGTCGCGGTAGACCGGGTCGTACCGTACGGAGGCGGACACGCCGAGCCGCGTTCCCATCCGCTGCAGCCGGGTGCGGTAGGCCTCCCCGTGGTGCTCGAGCACCTTGGGGTGGGTCTTGCCCGCGATCGTGTACGTGGGCGAGGGAGACAGGTCCCCCAGCAGGGCGAGCGCCCGCAACGCCCACTCGATGCCCTTGCCGGGGCCGATCAGCCCCCAGGTGAGCAGGTGCGGGCGCAGGCGGCGCTGGGCCGGGACGCGCATGTGGTCGGCGGCGCCGTGCGGGATGACGGACACCTTGCCCGGGTTGACGTGGTACCCGGCGAGCAGCCGGTCGCGGGCGGTACCGGTCATGGTGACCACCGCTCCGGCGGCGTCCACGATCTGTTCGAGCAGCCGTCGCTGCCGGGGGGTCGGCCGGGTCAGCACGGTGTGCAGGACCACGACGCTGGGCACCGTGAGATGCCGCAGCAGCGGCAGGATGTCCTGGCCGTCCGTGCCGGGGTAGATGCCGTACTCGTGCTGGACCACCGCGACGTCGAACCGCTCCAGGGCGGAGGCCGCCGCCTTCCAGCTCTCCCGCCCGCCGGGCGCCCAGGTGTGCACGACCTCGGGCGCGGGGCGCGCGTCGTCGGCGTCCGTGGTGACGCGGACGATCCCGCCGCGCCTGCCGCTCCCGGTCAGGTGGGCGGCCAGGGCGGAGTTGAAGGTCGCCAGCCCGCACTGGGTGGGCGGATGGGTGCTGAGAAATCCATATGTACAGGCCAACTGCCAAGCCTTCCGGTCATCGGCCGCCCCGGATCACGGATGCGGACCTCACGCGGTGAAGACGTCCATCGGTCAGCGTGGTGACGGATGGAGCTGAAGCCTGGCGCCGGGGGCCGTCCTCGTCGGGGCCCGGCTGCCGCGACCCCGCAACGGATCGCGGGGGCTACGTCACTCCGACAGTATCAGGGGATTACGCTCGGTCCACTATGTCGCGGTAGATGCGTAAATAGTTGGTCACCATTCTGTCCACGCCGAATCTGCGTTCGGCCTGGGCGCGGCAACCCGCCCGGTCGATCTCACCGACGCGGGAAACCGCGGAGACCGCCTCCTCGACGGTGTCCACCAGGAAGCCCGTCACGCCCGGATCCACGACCTCGGACATCGACCCGCGCCGGTAGGCGACGACGGGGGTGCCGCAGGCCATCGACTCGACCACCGACAGGCCGAAGGGCTCGTCGAACGCGATGGGGTGCAGCAGGGCCGCGTTCCCGCCGAGGATCTCCGCGCGCCGTTCCGGCCCGACCGAGCCGAGGAACCTGACCCGCTCGCCGTCGACGTGCGGGGCGACCCGCTCCTCGAAGTAGCGCCGATCCTGGACGATCCCGCAGACGGTCAGCGGCAGCCCGGCCCGCCGCGCGATCTCGATCGCCGTGTGGGTGCCCTTGTCGGGGTGGACCCGGCCGAAGACGACCAGCCCCGGGCCGCCACGGGGGTCGAAGGGCAGGAGGCCGAGGTCGATGCCGTGATGGACCGTGGCGACGTAGTCCAGCTCGGGGGAGCGGTCGGCGTCGGAGATGGAGACGTAGGCCGACCGGGCGCGGGCGTAGGCGGGCAGGATCCCGGCCCCGGAGAACCCGTGGACCGTGGTGAGCAGCGGGGCCCGGCAGTGGTCCGCGAAGGCCAGGGGCAGCCAGTCGAGGTGGCTGTGCACGAGGTCGAACCCGGCGGAACGCCCCAGCGCGTACGCGACGTGCATCGCCTCCCACACCCGCCCGTCGAGGGACGGATCCTCGGCGTAACCGGTGGGGCAGACCCCGTCGAGCGTCCCCGAGGTGATCGAGTCGAGGGTGGCGAAGAGCGTCACGTCGACGCCTCTGGCGACCAGTCCCTCGGCGAGCAGGCTGGTGACCTGCTCCCACGGCCCGTAGTGGCGCGGCGGCGTACGCCAGGCGACCGGTCCCAGCAGAGCCACCTTCACGGGGCCGCCTTCGTCGGGGCCGTCTCAACAGAAGCCACCTTCACCGGGGCCACTGCCGTCGGAGCCACCGCTGTCGAGGCCGCCTCCGCCGGAGTCGCCTCGGCCGGTGCCACCTCCGCCGAGGGCGCCTTCACCGGTCCCCTTCGGCTCCGGCGCGTACCCGTTTCCGATTCTTTCCCAACCTCACAGGTTCACCCCTCTGCCGGACTTGTAAGGACAGAGCCAGGCAAAAACCACGCTGCTGAAATTCACCAGCATGGTGTGAGGTGTCCGCCCGGCCGTTTCGGTGACCCGGAACCTGATCACCGACCCGTCCCGCATCCAGTCCGCCAGCTCGTCCTCGGTGGGCTCGGGCCCGTGCAGGCGCAGCATCAGGTCGTGGGGCTGCCCGGAGATCCGCAGGTGCAGCTCGCACGTGGGTTCGGTATCCGCCATATTTCGCCGTCCAGACGTCCAGATGGAGTAGACCCGGCGGAGTTGTCGGCGTCCCATTGAGCGTACTCCTCGCGCCGGAGGCCACCCCCCGCACACTCCCCAACCAGGACAAGAAGACCGGCGGGACATCGCGTTCGGGTACGCGTCACCGCGACCGAGAGACAAAATCGAGCGACAAACCCCGTAGTCGGCTTTCGCTCATCACGATGGTTTTGACAGGCCGATCGCCATCCAATCCGGTGCGATTCACCCACCGGAGACGGCGCGATTCTTTCGCTGGAGAATCGGAGAACCGGAGAAATGGCGCGCACGCCACCGTACGAACGCGTATCACCCGGCCGGTCCCGCTCCGGACACGGCGGTCGCGAGGGGCGCCACCGGACACCCGTGCGTGTACGCGTCCTGGGTGCGAGCTGCCCGTACGGTGCCGTCCCCGACGTCCGCGCCCGCATGCTTTGAAGGGCCTTGCCCCGATCGTCGGCCTAGCGGCGGAAAACGCATGACAAATGGTTTGTTCTGCCCTGTCATTGAGCGGCCAATGAGCATTGAATTGTTGATTCTCATGGAAATTTTCGGCAATCCGCGGTCTCATATTCCAGCCAGTTCTTTCGGGATCATTTCTGGGAAGAGGAGAGTCATATGACCAATTCGCGAAGAATTACGGCACTCGCGGCCGCACTCGCGACGGCGGTCAGCCTCGGGACCGCCGGTGCGCAGGCGTCGGCGGCGGTCGCGCACCCCTCGACGGCGGCCGTGCGGTCCCCGGCGGAGGTCGCGGCCCCGCCGCAGGGGCTCCGGATCACCCGCTTCCTCGGTGAGCGGCGCCTGCCGCACAAGATGCGGTTCCGGGGCACCACCGTCGGCGGCCTCTCCGGTCTCGACCGTGACCCGCGCACCGGCACCTGGTACTTCGTCTCCGACGACCGGGGGCGCTACAACCCGGCCCGCTTCTACACGGGCCGCCTCGACATCAACCCGGTCACCGGGGCGTTCACCGGGGTGGACCTCACCGGGGTCACCACCCTGCGGCGCCCCGGCGGGGGCCCCTACCCGGCCTACGGCCGGCCCGGGTCCGCCGATCCCGAGTCGATCCGCTACGACCCGTGGAGCCGCAGGCTGCTGTGGGCCAGCGAGGGCGACCGGCCGGACGCGGAGAACCCCGGCATCCCGGTGTCCGACCTGTCCGTCCGCTGGACCGGCGCCGACGGCCGCCACCTGGGAGAGCTGCCCGTTCCCCGCAACCTGAAGCTGACCGCCACCGACAGCGGCCCCCGGCGCAACCTCGGATTCGAGGGGCTGACCTCCACGCAGCGGATCATCGCGGCCATCACGAAGGGCCCGAGGTACGAGGACGGCCCGACGCCGACCGTCAGCCGGGGCGCCACGACCCGCATCACCGTGTGGGACCGCGACGGCCGCCCGCGCGGGCAGTACGCCTACCCGATCGACAAGCTCCCGGCGGCGCCGATCCCGGCGAACGGCAAGTCCGACAGCGGGGTCTCGGAGATCCTGGCGATCGACGACAACCGCTACCTCGCCCTTGAGCGCTCCTGGATCGAGGGGGTCAACTACCGGGCCAAGCTGTACGAGATCGACCTGCGCGGTGCCACGAACGTGCTGTCCCGCGACAGCCTGACCGCCGGACGCCCGTACCGCCCCGTTTCCAAGCGTCTCGTCTCCGACCTCAGCACGGTACGGCCCCCGGTGCAGAACCTGGAGAGCCTCGCCTGGGGACCGCGCCTGCGCAACGGCGAGTGCACGCTGGTGATCGGCTCCGACGACGGCTTCGACAGAGACGAGGCCACCCAGTTCCTGGCCTTCGCCGCCCGGGGCTGCTGACGGGCACCATGGCGAGACCGCCGTCCGCGAGGTGACGGCGGCCCCATCGAGTGAGAACTCCGGCGTGGCCGGGACCCGCGACACGGGTCCCGGCCACGCTCGCTGTCGCGGGACGAGAGCCCCCATGCTGATGACGTGAACGAGGAACACCTGCCGATCGGGCGGTTCGCCCGGCTGTGCCGGCTCAGCGTCAAGCAACTGCGCCACTACGACGAGCTGGGCCTGCTGCCCCCGGCCCACGTCGATCCGGACACCGGCTACCGCTACTACCGCCCAGACCAGGCACGCGCCGCGATGCTGATCGGCCTGCTGCGCTCCCTCGACGTACCCCTTCCCGAGATCGGGCGGGTGCTGTCCGGCGAGGCGGGCGTGCTCGGCGGCGTACGCGACCGCATGGAGGCCGACCTGGCGCGCCGCGAGCGCAATTTCGCCGCGCTCGAACGCATCCTCTCCGAGGGCCTGCCCCGCCCGGAGGTGACCGTCGTCCGCGAGCCCTCCCGCGAGGTGGCCGTCGTCAGGGACACCGCGCCTCGGGAGCGGATCGGTCCCGTCACCTCGGCGTGCGTGGCCCGGCTGCTCGCGGCGGCGGGCGCCCCGGACGGGATGCTGGTCGGCCTCTTCCCCCTCGACCTCGCGGAGGAGGTGGTCGTGGCCGTCGCGCTGGAGACGTCCGAGGACGTCCCGGGGACGTCCCGGGATATCCTGCCCGGCGGCCTGTACGCGTCGGCGACCCACGTCGGGGCGTACGACCAGATCCCGCTCACCACGCACGCGCTACTCGCCTGGGTGGGCGAACGCGGGCGCACACCTCGCGGTCCGCTGTGTGAGGTCTACGTCTCCAATCCCGCCACCACGCCACAGGACCGGCTGGTGACGCATCTGATGATCAAAGTGGCGGACCCGGAATGAACTGGTATTCGAGTGCGTGCGCATAGGACCGCGCCACAAGATCTCCCTGTTCGACTGCGGGAGAGCGATCCGGAGAGGCCGCGGACCATACTCCGCCGGGCGGGCGCGGCTTTGAGGTGACGGCCTTTCCCGCTACCACCGCGACGGGAGGGGTGGAAGCCCGTACGGCATTAACGCCAGTCCCAAACTACCGAAAATCCCCGCATTAAAGTCCCCCTAAGATCCGCTGGGGTTCGCCGGGGCCGTGCCTTCGGAAGCCGTCTGACCGGGGTCGTTCCGGCTCAGGAGGTCCCCGGGCCCCCGTTCCCCGGTGCCCGCCCGCCGATGGCCAAAAATATATAAATTCTTGGATTCGCCGGAGTCTTCGAGACGCCTCTCGGCATAGCTCCAGGTTGTTGACTATCCGCCCGTTTCTCCGATTTTCGGTCAGTCGATCTATGCCCTGTCCTAGAACTTTGTTCGCGTAATGACAAATTTAATGATTTACCTATACGATCGCCGTTCGTGGTTGGAGTTGATCTTTCAGGAACCCGATTGGCCAATGACCTGTTCTTTGTCATGCATGACAATGCGACCGGCCGGATGAGGCTTCATGCCCGCCTGACCGGTCTGGGGCTGGCCGCCGCCATCCTGGGAGAACTGATGCTCGCCGGGCGGATAACCGTGGGATTGGCGGCGGGACAGATACGGCTCGTCGCCCTCGACGCGGAGCCGCCAGGAGACGCGCTCACCAGGACCGCCCTGGACCATATCGTCGCCGAGCCCTCACACCGCTTCCGGACCTGGCTGCACTTTCTCGCCCGTACGGCACTCACCGACGTGGCGGCCCGGATGACCGACGACGGGCTGCTGCGCCCGCCCGGCAGGCGCCCGTCGCGGAGGCGGCTGCCGGTCGACGTGAACATCGCGGGGTGGCCCGCCGGACGCGTCAACCTGGCGATCCAACGCCGGGAGCCCCTCAACGTCCAGGACCGCGTCCTGCTGGGGCTGCTCGTCGCGACCGGTGGCAACCAGCTCGTCCTGTGGGAGCAGAACCCGAGGTATCTCTCCGACGCGATCGCCGCCCTCCCGGCGCCGCTCCAGGAACTGATCGCCCAGACCGAGGCTGCCGTGGGTGACTCCGTCATCAGCCGCCGGTGAACCCCCCTCATCCCAAGGATCCCTCAATGTCCGTGACAGAGCGAAGGGTCAGCGCCGTCTCCGCCGCGCTCGCCCAGGACCGCCTCGGCGTGCCGTCGGTGGTGTTCTTCGTCATCTCGGCGGCGGCGCCACTGACCGTCATCGGCGGCTCGGTGACCGCCGCCTACGCCGCGACCGGCGTGACCGGCGTGCCGCTCGCCTTCATCCTGCTCGGAGCCATCCTCGGCCTGTTCGCCGTCGGGTACGTGACGATGGCCCGCCACGTCGTCAACGCCGGGGCGTTCTACGCGTACACCGCGAAAGGGCTCGGCAGGCCGGTGGGGGTGGCGACCGCGTGGGTGGCGTTGCTGGCCTACAACGCGCTCCAGGTGGGTCTCTACGGCATGATCGGCGCGGCCGCCCAGCCGCTGATCGCCGACTGGTTCGGCAGCTCCCCGCCCTGGTGGGTCATCGGTCTTGTCGCCTGGGTGCTGACCGGGGTGCTCGGCCTGATGCGGGTCGACGTGAACGGGAAGGTCCTGTCGGTCCTGCTGCTGACGGAGATAGCCGTCGTCGTCGTGTTCGACATCGCGGACCTGGTCAACCCGTCGGCCTCGGGCTACAGCCTCGACGTCTTCGACCCGTCGAACCTCTTCGTCCCCGGGATCGGAGCGGTGGTCGCGATCTGCATCGCGTCCTTCGCGGGCTTCGAGTCGTCGGTGGTGTTCTCCGAGGAGACCAAGGACCCGAGGCGCACGGTGCCGATCGCGACCTATGTCGCGCTCGCCGTCATCTCCGGCCTCTACGCCGTGTCGTCCTGGGCGATGACCGTGCCGATCGGCTCGGACAAGATCGTCGATGCCTCGCGCGAGCAGAGTTCGGCCCTGCTGTTCAACCTGGCCGGGCAGCACCTGGGGTCGACCATCGCCACCATCGGCTCCCTCCTGTTCGTGACGAGCCTGTTCGCCGCGCTGATCGCCTTCCACAACACGATCTCCCGCTACGTCTTCGCCCTCGGCAGGGAGCGGGTCCTGCCCGAGACCTTCGGCCGCACCTCCCCCCGGACCGGCGCCCCGGTCAACGGCTCGGTGGCGCAGAGCGTCATCGGGCTGGCCACGATCGTCATCTACGCGGTCTTCGGCCTGGACCCGGTCGTCCAGTTGTTCTTCACCGTCGGGTCGTTCGGCGGCCTGGGACTGCTCATGATGCTGGCGGCCACCTCGGTCTCCGTACTGGTCTTCTTCGCCAAGAACCCCAACCAGGAGAACGCCTGGCGCACCAAGATCGCCCCGGCCATCTCCTCGGTGCTGCTGGTCGTGGTCATCGTGCTCGTCATGGCCAACTTCGACACCGTGCTCGGCGTGGCCCCCGACTCCCCGCTCCGCTGGATCATGCCCGCCGTCTACTTCGTCGCCGTGGGACTCGGCGTCCTGTGGGGACTCGCCCTGCGGGCCAGCAAGCCGAAGGTGTACGCCAACATCGGGCTGGGCGCCCAGGCGGCCGTGGGAGGGACCGAATGACCGAGATCGTTCGCGTTCAGAACGCTCCCGGGGCCGCCGAGACCATCGGCGCGATCATCGCCACCTCCTTCCACGAGCAGGAGATCTCGGCCTGGATGATCCCGCCGGACGACGACCGCCGCCGGGTGATGCCCCCCTTCTTCTCCATGACCACCGAGAGCGCCCTCGTCCACGGCGAGGTCCACGCCACGGCCGACATGTCCGCGGTGGCCGTGTGGTTCCACAAGGGCGTCGAGCCGCTGCCCGAGATTCCCGACCGGGTCGCCCGGGTGGAGGCGTTCGCCGGTCCCCACGCGGAGCGCATCGAGCAGATGGGGGAGGAGATGGACAAGCGCCACCCCCACGACCCGCACCACTACCTGGCGTTCCTCGCCGTGCTCCCCGGACACCAGGGACGGAAGTCGGGGACCCGGCTGCTTGAGGAGCACCACCGCGAGCTCGACGAGGCGGGGATGGCCGCGTACCTGGAGGCCAGCAGCACCCGCAGCCGTGCGCTCTACCTGCGCCACGGCTACCAGGACCTCGGCGACCCGATGTTCATGCCCGGCGGCCCGCCGATGTACCCGATGTGGCGCCCGCCGAACCCCTGACCTGGAGCCCCCGGCCCGTCGCGGGCCGGGGACGGCGGCGGCTCCGGCGCCGCCGCCGAGGACCCTCGACCGCTGGATCGAGGTCAGCCGGGCGCTCAGGCCGTCCTGACCTCCGCTCCTGGGCTGATCTTCCATCCGCCCAGGAGCGGATGTGTCGCTCGGGGGAGTCGCTCTAGATCGCGGCCACGGTGTTTCCCCGACCTCCCGACCTCCGCGGTTCGGGAGGTTCAGGCCCGCCGGTCGAGGGGGCTTCGGGAGATGTCCCCTCACTGTTCATCCCGGCTACGTGACGGCGGTGAACGAACCGTTGGAACCATGGGCGGGCGAGAACGGGAAGCCACGACCCTGGAGCACGTACGGTGAGACCGACCAGCCCTGTCACCGATGTCGCCGACGTTTCCGGTGACACCTCCCTGCTCCGCGAGTTCCTGAGATCCCCGCTGACGACCGCTACGGTCGCCCCGAGCTCGCGATGGCTCGCCGCGCAGATGGTCGTGCCGATTCCCGAACGCGGAGAACCGACGGTCGTGGAGCTGGGGCCGGGCACCGGGGCGTTCACCCAGGCCATCCAGGACCGCCTGGGAGGCAGGGGACGTCACCTGGCCGTCGAGCTCAACCCGCGCCTCGCCGGGCTCCTCGGCCGCCGCTTCCCCGGGGTCGAGGTCGTGCACGCCCACGCGGCCGATCTGCCCCGGTTGATGGCCGAGCGCGGCCTGTCCGCCGACGTCGTGGTCAGCGGGCTGCCCTGGGTCGCGTTCCGGCCGGTCGAGGGCGTACGACTGCTGCCGCTGGTGGCCGACTCGCTCTCCCCCAACGGGGTGTTCACCCAGTTCGCCTACCGCTGGACGCGGTGGGCGCCCCCCGCGCGGGAGCACCGCCGCGACCTCCGTACGACGTTCGAGGAGGTCCTGCTCAGCCGGACGGTGTGGCGCAACCTGCCCCCCGCCCTGGTGTACCTCGCCCGCCGCCCCCGCTGACAGGCCGTCACCCTCGCTCTCCCGGGGACATTTCCGCTCACCGGGAGAGGTGTCGCCCGCCCGAGGAGTGGTGCCGGGCGTGGAGGCAGGGGTCAGGGGCCGGTGAGGCGGCGGTCTCCACGGGTGGTGACCACGAACACCTGCCAGTTGTAGTAGGCGTAGTAGTTTCCGATGTCCCGCTTGATCTGGCGCGCGTGCAGCAACACCGCGTTGACGTACGCCTGGGAGTGGTTGTAGGCGTACAGCGCGCGCCGGTAGTCGCGCGGGGCTCCCGACGCGCGCAGATAGTTGGCCGCGGCGAGCAGGGAGTCGCGGGTGTCCTGGATGTCGCCACCCATCCCGTAGGCGGCCCACGTCCTCGGCATGAACTGCATGGGGCCCTTGGCGCCCGTGTGGCTCGGTGACCGTACGCGGCCGAACTTGGTCTCGACGAACATCACCGCAGCCAGCACCTCCCAGTCCACCCCAAACCGCCGCTCGGCGTGCCGGAAGTGGCCGAGCAGGAAGTCGGCGGGCTTGGGCGGCTGGACACGGAACTTCACCGCCCCGCTGATGGGCCGGACGAGGGAGCGCAGGTCCCGACCGGCCGTCACGTTGTCCTTCGCCTGCCCGGCCAGGGCCTTCGGCAACCTGGCGTAGGTGCGGGAGGCGACCTTCGGGTTGAGCACCAGGTAGCGGTAGATGCGCTGCTGGTGCAGGGCCAGCAGCACCACCGGCTCGGGGGGACTCCCCTTGCCGGGGTCGCCCTCACGCCTCCAGGCGTCGATGGCACGCCGGAGCTCCGCGGTGGTCGTGGTCAGGGAACGGGCCAGCCGCGACGGATCGGTGGGGATCGCCGCTTCCGGGTCGGGCGGCGCGGGCACCTGACCCGCGGGCGCCGACTGGTGCGCGGACTCCTGTGCTGGTGACGGTGTCGTCTCCTGGCCATCGGCGGCCGGCGCGGCGGCACTTCGAGAGGGGGCGCTTCGCGGGGCGGAGCTCTCCGCGACCGAGCCTTGTGAAGCGCCGTTTTGTGAGGTGTCACTTTGCGAGGCTTCGCTTTGTGAGGCGCCGCTTTGTGAGGCTTCGCTTTGCGAGATGGAGCCCTGTGAGGCGAAGTCCTGTGAGGCGGCGCTTTGTGAGGTGGCACCTTGTGATGGGGCGCAGCCGGAGACCGCGACGACCAGGCCGACGAGCGAGGCGACCATCGGCCTCCCGCGCGACCGGCCCGCGCGCACGCCCGGCGCCCTGCCCTCCGAAGCGTCCGGGCGCGTGGGTGTCGTCCGCCCGTCCGGCCGGTAGCCACGCTCCGGCCGTGAAACCTCCGCGTGCTGATCGTTCATCGGCCCCAACGTACCCGAGCGACGGCCTCCCGGCCCGCTTTCCCACATAACGGGATTTGTCATACCGATACCGAAACCCGACCGGCGCGGCCAATGGTGGGCGCCTGTCCGGTTTCATGTTCGCCGGAAACGACGATGCGCCGACCGTACCCCTCATATGTATCGCCTGGTCAGGCCGTTCACCGGAAACGACGATGCGCCGACCGTACCCCTCATGTGTATCGCCTGGTCAGGCCGATAACCGGCCCCCCGGGGCCGCTCTACGGGCCGTTCTTCCCCTCGTACTCCCCGCCGCCCGAAACAGCCGTCCCGGCGGTGGTGGAGAAGCCGCGCGGGGAGCCGGGAGAAGGTGCCTGCCACCGGTGCTTCGAGGTTTCGGTAAGGCGATATACCGCAGATATACAGGCTCGAAGCACCCTTTCCTCATCCGCTGGAGACGCGGGTTTGACGAGGGGAGATGCGAGAGGGCGATGGACACCCGCTCCTGACACATCGGTGCGGTTACCGCGCCGGGGAGAGCAACCGAACGATCCGATGGTCACACACCGTACGGCCGCGGGGAATGCTCGGCGCCCCGCTGATTCTCTCAACCGTGAATGTGCTGTCACGTGAAACGTTAGTGCGGGAAGGTGGGGGCTTTCTTACATGATACGGCTTTGTGAATTGCCTGTTGGGGGGCGACTCGATTTCCAGTGTGAGACGGGCGAGAAGTCGGTGGTCTCGCCGGATCACCCCGGCCCCGAAGCCGACGACTTCCGGGCCGAGACGAATATCGTCGACCTCGGTATCACCCGACTGTCACGGGTGCGTTGCACGTCATTCGAGGCACGTCGCGGACGGCACCGGATCCACCCGTCCGGCCCCGGCCTGTACCAGCTCTCGCTGACCCTCCGGCCCCGGCCGGAAACGCGGCGGCGAGGCCAGGAAGCCGACCTCGGATCGGCGGAGCTGCTGCTGTACGACACCTCCAGGCCCTTCCACGCCTGGACACCGGCCGACGGCCGTGAGGCACCCGGGGACGGACGTCCGGCGAATCCGGCCGACGCCCTGATCCTGCAGTTCCCCCGTGAGGCCCTGCCGGTTCCCACCGCCGAGGTCGAACGACTCCTGGGAGTACGGCTACCGGCGCGGAAGGGAGTCGGCGCGCTGCTGTCCAGGTTCCTGCTCCAGCTGATCCGGCAACGTGATCCGTTCCCGCCCCAGGAGGCCGACCGGATCTCCAGGGTTATCCTCGACCTCCTCGCGACCCTGCTGACCCAGGACCTCGACGCGCGCCCGGCGACGTCGCCGGACGGTCCACGAGGGCTCATGGTCATGCGCATCCAGGCGTTCATCGAACGGAACCTGGGAGACGCGACCCTGTCCCCTTCGATGATCGCCTCCGCCCACCACATCTCCATCCGGCACCTGCACAGGCTGTTCGAGGAGCAGGACCTCAGCGTCGCGCGCTGGATCCGGCAGCGCCAGCTCGAACGCTGCCGACGCGACCTGGCCGATCCCGTACTGGACGCCCTACCGGTCCGCGCCATCGCCGCCCGGTGGGGCTTCGGCAGCGAATCGCACTTCAACAGGGCGTTCCGCGCCGCCTACGGCATACCCCCCGCGGCCTATCGGCGCAGCCTGCGAGATTCCGCGGACACGGCCGTCGCGCACTGGCCGGTCCCGCTCCAAGGCCGGACCGGCTTTCATGATCAGGCTCCGTGGTTCCTGCCCTAGGCTCGTCGCGCCCCTGAAACGACAGGGCGTTGCACTCGTGCGGCGGCCGGGAGAGTGCTGGGCGCACTGAGACCGCGACATCCTCGACGTACTTGTGACGGTGTTCGGGGCGACACCGGCGCGCCAGGCGGGGAAATCAATGACACGACCGGTGGGAGCCAGTCCGGCTGGCCACACGGGCAGGACCCCACCGGCATGGGCACCATCTCCGGACTCCTTGACAGGGCCGAATCCAGCACGATAGAAAACCACCTAGTTATAGAACCGAAAGGTAATCAAGTGGCTGCCGACGTTCTCGACGCGACGTTCGCCGCGCTGGCCGACCCGACCCGGCGAGCGATCCTGGCCCGGCTGATGGAGGGCGAGGCCACGGTGACCGAGCTGGCCGCGCCGTTCGCGATGAGCCAGCCGGGCATCTCCAAGCACCTGCGGGTGCTGGAACGCGCCGGACTGATCTCCCGCGGACGCGACGCGCAGCGCAGGCCCCGCCGCCTGGAGCCCGGCCCGCTCAGGGACGCCATGGACTGGCTGTCGAACTACCGCTCCTACTGGGAGGAGAGCTACCAGAAGCTGGACGACCTTCTCGGCGATCTTGAGCCCAGCGGAACAAACGCCATACGGGAGGCCCCGCGGCCTGCTGAAACAAACGCCATACGGGAGGCCCCGCGGCCTGCTGAAACAAACGCTGTACAGGAGAGCCCGTGTCCCGCTGAAGCGAACGCCGTACGAGAGAACTCGCGGCCCGCTGAAGCGAACGCCGTACAGGAGAGCCCGTGGCCCGGCGGAGCGAACGCTGAACGGGAAAGCTGGGAAAGCCGGGAGCGTCCGTGATGTCGCGGCGGGAGCAGGCCGAAGGGCTGACGGTGCGGGCCCTGTCCGACACCGACCTCGTGCTCACCAGGACGTTCGCCGCGCCCCGCCGCCTCGTCTTCGACGCGTTCACCCGGCCCGAGCTGCTCCGGCGATGGCATGGCGCACGCGGCTGGCACCTTGTCGTCTGTGAGATCGACCTACGTCCGGGCGGTGCCTGGCGCTTCGTGTCGCGCGGGCCGGAGGGTGCGGAGCTGGGCCACGGCGGGGTGTTCCACGAGATCGACGCGCCAGGTCGGCTGGTCCAGAGCGAGATCCATGACGGCTGGGACGAGGGTGAGGCCCTCGTCACCACCGTCTTCGACGAGCGGGACGGCCGGACCGCGATGACCACCACGGTGCGCTACCCCTCGCGGGAGGCCCGCGACAGCATCCTCCGCACCCCCATGAAACGCGGCGCGGGCGAAGCCTACGACCGTCTCGCCGAAATCCTCAACGAGACGACCGCGAACGGCAAACTGTGACGACCAACCGTGAACGGCAAGTCGTAACCACCGACCGCGAACAGCGGGGCGTGATGACCGACCCTGAACGGCGAGTCGTAATCACCGACCGCGAACAGCGAGACGCGATGACCGACTCTCGAAGGCGCGATGACCGCCCCTCAAAGGCACGATGGCCGACCCTCGAAGACAAGTCGTAATGACCGACCCTCAAGGCGAGTCATGGTGACCGACCTGAAAGGTGAGCTGTGATGACCGATGTGAAAGGTGAGCCTGTAATGACCGACGCCCAGCCCACGCAGACCGAGATCCCGGCCGATATAGCCGATATCCCGACCAGCCTCACCGCCCCGCCCGTCCCTCCCGGCACGTTTCTCCTCGAACTCGTCCCGGTGCCCGTCACGGACATCGACCGGGCCAAAGCCTTTTACGCCGACCGCCTCGGCTTCCACGTGGATGTCGACGTGCGGCCCGCGGACGGGGTCCGGATCGTCCAGCTCACCCCGCCGGGCTCGGCCTGCTCGATCACCCTGACCGAGGGCGTCGCGTCTCTCGACATGCCGGTCGGCACGCTGCGTGGCCTACACCTGGTGGTGAGCGACATCGAGGAGGCCCGCGAGACGCTCCTCAAGCGTGGTGCGGACGTGGGCCCGGTCGAGGACCTGGGAGGCGTCTACTACGCCGCCTTCGCCGACCCGGACGGCAACACCTGGACCCTCCAGCACATGCCCTGGCGCGCCTGAGGACGCTCTTCGCAACTATCCCGACAGGGCGGGCCCGGTGCCCGAGCCGGGACCCGAGCGCGCCAGAACCTGGCTCGCTTTTTCAAGGCTGATGGGCTTCGCGGCTCATGACGCGACTTCTCCACGCCCCGCAGAGCCTTCGGCATCGTGCTTGATAACCCGTGCGACTGAGATTTGTCAGCACTTACCGACACAGCCAGCGCCCGTCATGATCCACCATGTCCCAGCTCAAAGGCATAAGCGCTGGTCAAGAGAGTGCCCCCGGCATGATTCGAACATGCGACACCCGCTTTAGGAGAGCGGTGCTCTATCCCCTGAGCTACGGAGGCAGGGGCTCCTAGTAAGGATAGCGAAAGTGGGGAGTGGTTGCGCGCTGGGAGGGGGTGAGAGTGAAGGAGCGAGGCATCGGTCCGCCCGTCTGGCGTAAGAGGCAGCGGTTCGCCGCTCTGGCGTGAGAGAGCGGCGAGCGGGTGACCGGGCACGAGCGGGTGGGGTGATGCCGCGATCCGTGCTCCGGCCTGCCCTTCGGGAGGAGCGGAAGGAGATCACCCGTTCTCGGCGTCCGCTCGGCCGTGAAAACGGGCGGAGGCGCGCGGCGGGCCGGTGTCCCGGCTCGCGAGGCGTCCGGGGGGCGCAAACTCGCAAGGTGTACGGGGAGCGCGAAAGCCCAGCCCTCCCCACTTTTTCTCTCCCGTCGCGACCGGGGGAATCTCCATGTCGTCTCACCACGTGGACCGGTCTCGGAGGGTGGCGGATGGGCGACCTCGACGTAGTCGCGGTGCGGCCCGCGCGCCAGGATCACGTTGCCGATCTCCTGCCATCGGCCGTACTCGCAGCCCGTGGCGCAGCCGGGGCCGCGGGCCGCCACGCCGAGGGCGGGCGCGTACAGCGTGGTGCCGCGCCCGGTGAGCGTGCAGTCGTCGCCGTAGCGCCACCGCGTGGAGTCGTGCCGGTCGGCGGTCCGCCACAGTCGCGTCCCCGCCTCCTCCAGGATCGCCGCCACGTCCTCGTCTGCCGGGTCCACCAGGGCCACGAGCCCGTCGTGGGGAATCCAGGGCGCGGCCGACAGCAAGGCCCGCACTATATCGGCGGTCGCGGCCCGCGCGTGCTCGTGACCGGCCACCACGCCGACCATTTCAAATGTGTAGAGCCACCACCACGCCGCCCGTGCCGAACGTGTAGAGCCAGGGGCGTGACCGTGCGCACGCACGCAGTGCTGGAACTGGCAGAGCCGGGGAAGGTCCTCACCGGCCTCCATCGGCTGTTTGAAAGGCGTCACCGAGGCATTGACGAAGGTGACGCTCCTGTCCGCGTCCACCACGGGAACGGAGGGGGTCCGTGAATATCCTTGAGAATCCAGATAGGCCAGGAAATCGTTTGCGAATGCCGCTGACGAATCCATCGAGCTCCTCGGCGAATAAGGTGAGAGGATTTATCCACTGTAGATGGAATATGTCGTAGAAGGAAAGGGGGTGAGGGTGTAGATAAACGCGCCGACCGGTGTGTTAATTGTTTATGCGGCCACTCACCGTTGAATTCCTGGCCCCTGGGAACGGGAGTCGTAAATGGCTCGCGATTGGGTGCGGTCGTGCGTCATCATGCGGGGATGGGTATTCCTCTCGCGGCCGGTGTCCGACTTCCCTGGCGATCTCTGCCCCAGGAGATCCGCCATGTCGTCGAGGATCACCTCGGGAGCCGGGTGGTCGAGGCCGTCACTCAGACCGGGGGATTCTCCCCGGGGGCCGCCGCCCGCCTGGCGCTTGAGAACGGCGGACGTGTCTTCGTGAAGGCGGTGGGGCCCGAGCCCAATCCGGAGAGCGCGGATATCTACCGGAACGAGGCGAAGGTCGCCGCCGCTCTGCCCTCGAACGTGCCCGCGCCCCGGCTGCTGGCCTCCTTCGAGGTCGAGGGCTGGGTCGTGCTGCTCTTCGAGAACGTGGACGGTGTCCCGCCCGCCGAACCGTGGCGTCCGGACGAGCTCGCGCGCGTCCTGGAGGCGCTCGACCGGCTGGCTGTCACGCTGACCCCCGCACCCGTGGCCGTTCCGCCCGCCGCCGAGCGCTTCCAGGAGATGTTCCAGGGGTGGCGGCGCCTGGTGGCCGCGCGCGAAGCGGGTGAGGACGATCTCGTCGGCCTCGACGCCTGGGCGGTCGACCGGCTGGACGACCTCGCGGAGGTCGAGGCTGGCTGGCCGGAGGCGGCCAAGGGCGACACGCTGCTTCACGGCGACATCCGAGCCGACAATGTGCTGCTGACCGCCGGGGAAGTCATGATCGTTGACTGGCCGTGGGCGTCCCTGGGGGCGGCCTGGTTTGACCTGCTCCAGATGCTGCCCAGCGTACGGATGCAGGGCGGCCCGCGTCCGCAGGACGTGTTCGACACCCGTCCGGTGGCTCGCGACGCCGATACCGAGGCGGTGACCACGGTCCTGACGGCGCTGGCCGGTTTCTTTCTCCGCCAGTCCCGCCAGCCGGACCCGCCCGGCCTGCCGACCTTGCGAGCCTTCCAGCGCGCCCAGGGGGACGTCGCGCTCGACTGGCTCCGCGACCGAGTGTGAACCCGCCGCCCCTGGCTCCGCGACCGCGTGTGAACTCCGCGACCTCCCGACGACCACGGACACCGGGAGGTCGCGGAGGCCGCCGGGAGGCGGCGTGCGCTCGGCGCGGCGGGAACGGTCAGAGGCGGATTGGCGAGAACGCGGGAACGGTCAGAGGCGAGTTGACGGGGACGCGGGAACGGTCGGAGCGGGGTTATCGGTTTCGCTGACCTGGAGTAAAAGGGCGGCAAGTGGGTGGGTGTGCGGTGGTGAGCGAGGTTAGTGTCACGCCTCGTGATCGACAGGCGGCGGAAACGCATTCGCGGACATCGGGCACTGCGGCCGGTGGTGCTGTGCGGTGCGATGTTGGCGCCCGCGCTCCTGGCCGGGGGGCTGCTGGTGGCCGAGCTGACGGGCTACGAGGCGGCCGTCCGGAGGGCCGGGGCGGGTGAGGAGCCCCGGGAGCCGGGGGGTGCCGACGGGCTCGGGGGAGCCGGGGAGAGCACGGAGACCGGGGAGGCCGGAGGGGCCCGCGAAGGCGAGGGCCTTCGGGCGGCGGCCGGGGAGCGACGGGGATTCCAAGGAGGATTCCAGGAAGGCGGGGGAGCCTGGACCGGTTCGGCGTCCCGGCTGGGGGTCGGGGGCCCCGCGCGGTCGCCGGACGAGGAGTCGCCGGGGGACGTGGTGGCCGTGGTGCCGGTCGTGGTCGGTCCCGTGCGGAGCCGGGTGTTCGAGCCGAGGCTGGTGCCTCCGCCGTCGCGACCCGAGCGGGTGTACGGGGGATGGGTGCCCGTCGCGGCGAAATCGGGAGTGCGTCACTCGGAGGAACCGGGGCGGCCCGGCCTGCCGGACGATGCCCGTGAGGCGAACGGGACGGATGGTGCCGATGAGACGGATGTGGTCGTTCCCATAAAGACCCGCCCGCAAGGCTCCAGAGGGCCACGGAAGGTGGCGTTGCCGCCCCCCGTGGCACCCGGGGCCCAGGGGGAGCGGACGCCGCCACTCGCGCGACCTGAGCCCCGGGACGGGTGTCCGGCGGAGTGGAGGGGGACGTGGCTCTGGGAGGTCTGTAAGAAGCGCGGGCGGCAAGAAGTCTGACTTGTCCGGTCACGAAAAGGGGTGTTCGGCGCATAACGGCTGTGGAGAGTCTGGCCCGTGCACTTGGTCAGCTGTAGTAGCGTGCGTGCCTGACCCAGGTCACGAGTTCGCAAACGGAGGGGTCGAACGTGCCACCTCGTCGATCAGCGGGTCTGATCGCCGTCGTCGCGACGATGACTTCCTTCCTGCCGGGAGCCGCTGCCGCGCAGCGGGCGCCGGCGGAGGTTCAGGCCGTCGTCGCCGCAGAGCCGGTGAATCTCACAGAACTGCGTCGTGAGGCGGAGAAGGCTGCGAAGGATCTTGAGGCCGCGACCAAGGCGCTGGAGCAGCGGCGGACCCAGATCCGTACGTCGGAGAAGGGACTCTCCACCAAGCTGCGGGAACTGCAGGTGGCCGAGAGGGCCTTCGCTCAGGTACGGCAGCCGCTGTCGGATCTCGTCGGGTTCCTCTACCAGCAGCCCGCCGGCGGGGACGTGGCCGGTTTCCTGTCCGGCGAGTCCAGCTCCGACACCCTGCGCGCGATGGCGGGCCTCACCCAGATCGTCGCCGAGCGCGACCTGATCCTTGAGGACAGCAGCCGCCTGCAACTGGAGCGGGAGCGCCTGGCGGGCGAGGCGCAGGAGCTCCGGGCGGGCAACCTTCTCGCGGAAGCGCAGATGGGCGCCGAGATCGAGACGCTCAGGGTGCGCTCGCAGAAGATCGTGCAGTCCCTGACCAAGGCCCTGGTGAAACTGGGCGTCAAGATCGACAAGAAGGGGCGTCCGGCGGCCGGGTGCGACCCGACCAGGGCGACCTCGATGGACGAGTTTCCCAACGGCCTCATCCCGCAGGCGTACCTCTGTCCGCTCCAGCAGCGGGGCAACCAGTTGCGGGGAGACGCCGCGCTCGCGTTCATCAGTCTCAACGAGTCGTACAAGCGGCAGTTCGGCAGGCCGATGTGCGTGACCGACAGCTACCGGAGCCTGGCCGAGCAGCAGTCGGTCTACTACACCCGCCCCGGCCTGGCCGCGGTCCCGGGCCGCAGCAACCACGGCCTGGGACTCGCCGTCGACCTGTGCGGAGGCGTCGAACGCTTCCGCTCGGCCGAGTTCAACTGGCTGGAGACCAACGGCAAGAAGTTTGGCTGGATCCACCCCGACTGGGCCTATGTCAGCCCCTTCGAGCCCTGGCACTGGGAGTATGACCCCAAGATCGGCTCTTTGTTGTAGGTGCGCGGGTCACCGTGCGCGGGAGCCGATCGTGATGGAGAGCCGCCCGCCCGCCTGGGCGGAGGCCAGCTCGGTCGCCTGGGCCGACGTGGTGGCCAGCACGACGAGCGCGCCCCGCTCCGACTCCCCGCCCGGGGTGGCCAGGACCGTGACGTCCTCGGCCGCGATGGTCGCCGGGGCGATGCCGTCCCATGTCGAGGTGGCGGCGAGCACGTCCACCACGTCACCGGGGGAGATCAGGCGCGCGGTCTCGGGATCGGCGACGCGTACGGGGGTGGCGACCGTGCCCGCGCCGTGGGCGGCGAGCAGGCTGGGGCCGAGCAGGCGGACGTCGGTCAGCGGCTCCCCACGCCGTGCGGGACCGGTCAGGATCTTTCCCGCGAACGGGATGCCGGGCCTCAGAGCGCCGTCGGGGACCGTACCGGGTCTCAGCGGAGCCGGTATCAGGTCGGCCGCCTCCAGCGCGCCTCCGGGAAGATCCCTGGCGGCGACCAGGACGGTCACCGAGGCGGTGTCCGGGCGCAGCGCCAGGACGGCGCATCCCATCGCCAGGGCGGCGACGACGGTGGCGATGAGACGGTGACGACGGCCGAGAAAGCGGCGCAGAGCGCGCATGGCTGACTCCAGAGGTGGGAGCCGGGCGGCGCGGTGCCCGTGATGGGTGGGACGCCCGGCGGAGTGGCCGTGCGGTGCCCGTGATGGGTGAGATGCGCCCGGCCGAGTGGCCGTGCGGTTCCCATGGTGGATGAGGTGCCCCGCCGACTGGCGGGGCGGGGCGGATCGGGGATTCTCGACAAATCGGGGTGTGTGGGTGCGGGATTCACCCTTTTCAGGTTCAGGCTTCAGGGGTTCGGCGGGTGACGTGCCCGGCGGTGAGCCGGGGCCGCCGACCACGCCGAACCACGCCGACCACAGGGTCAGCCGGGGAGGTCGAAGGGGAGCTTGAGGCCGTCCAGGGCGTCCGGGCAGGGGCAGGTGCGCTCTTCGGGGAGGGCGGCGACGACGTCGCCGACGAGGGAGCGCATGCGGCCGACATTGGTGGCGAAGAAGGAGAGGACCTCGTCGTGAGTGACCCCCTCACCCGCCTCGACCCCGGCGTCGTGGTCGGTGACGAGGGAGATCGTGGTGTAGCAGAGGGCCAGCTCACGGGCGAGGACGGCCTCGGGGAAGCCGGTCATGCCGACGATCGACCAGCCGTTGCCGCTGAACCAGCGGGACTCGGCGCGGGACGAGAAGCGGGGGCCCTCGATGACCACGAGGGTGCCGCCGTCGGTCACCTCCCAGTCGGCGGAACGCGCGGTGGAGACGGCCGCCGTACGGCCCGAGGGACAGTAGGGGTCGGCGAAGGCGACGTGGACGACGCCGCCCGCGTCGTAGTAGGTCTGCACGCGCCCCGAGGTGCGGTCGACGATCTGGTCGGGGACGACCAGGGCGCCGGGACCGATCTCGGCGCGCAGGGAGCCGACCGCGCTGGGGGCGAGGACCTGGCGGACGCCGAGGGAACGCAGTGCCCACAGGTTCGCCCGGTAGGGGATGCGGTGCGGTGGGAAGCGGTGGTCGCGGCCGTGGCGGGGCACGAAGGCGACCGAGCGCGACCCGATCCGGCCGACGGTGACGACGTCGCTGGGCGGGCCGTACGGTGTGGTGATCTCGACCTCTGTGGCGTCGTCGAGCAGGGAGTAAAACCCCGAACCGCCGATGACCCCGATGTCCGCGCGAGTGACCATGAAGCTGAGATTAGCGCCATGGACCGGTCCCTGAGGAGCCCCGGTAACAGCCTGTGGATAACCGCGTCCCGGGGTAGCCGCCTGGTCGCTTCCAGTAGAACCGGCGGGACGGTGATCTGTCCCGCGACGCCGGTGGCGGACGGAGGGGCCGGGGCCCGTCAACCCCGCTCGGCCGTCGTCACCCTTGTTTTAGCGGGCAGGGGAATCCCGGCCCGGGGCAGCCGGTTGGGCGGCCGTCCGTGAACGCCCGACCAGGGGGTGGTGGGTTCGAAACGGCCGATCAGGGGGGTGGGTTCGAGGGGGACGGGGATCCGGCTCAGGAGGCCGCGGCGGCCGTGCTGCTCGCGGTCTTCGCGGACGTGGAGTCTGACGACTTCGACGAGGACGAGGACGAGTCGGACGAGCTCGACGAGTCAGATGACTTCGACGAGGACGAACCGGAGGAGTCCGAGGAGCCTGAGGAGCTCGACGAACCGTTCGCGGAGGTCACCGTGCTCGACGACGAGGACCGGCTGTCGGTCCGGTAGAAGCCCGAGCCCTTGAAGACGATGCCGACCGCGGAGAACACCTTGCGCAGGTCGCCCGCGCAGCTCGGGCACTCGGTGAGAGCGTCGTCGGAGAACCTCTGGACGATTTCGAACTGGTTGTTACAGGCAGTGCAGGCGTACTGGTAGGTGGGCACGCGCTCCTCCTCGTATGATCCGCGCCGATTGGCACTCTAGTGGCGCGACTGCTAATGGTACGCAGCCGACAAGCTTAAACGCGAGTCGGAGTCCTCGCATTCCGTGGCCGGATTCCGATCGGACGGGGCGGGGCCTCGCCGTGAACGCGGCCCGGCCTGGGGGATCGGGCGTTGCCGGGTCCCACTTCGGAGGGGGCCGACCCCGAATCCTGTTTCGAGAGCGATGGGAGTGGTGGGAGCGATGGGGAGCGGTGAGAGCGGTCCGGCCCCGAATCAGGGACCCCGGACAGGGACCCCTCAGGGACCCCGGACAGGGATCTCGGATCAGGTGTGGCCGGATCTCGCCGTGGACATGGCCCGGCCCGGCGGATCGGGTGCCGCCGGACTTCGGTCAGGTGCCGTACCCCAATCAGATGCCGCACCCCGGTCAGGTGCCCCGCTCGCCGTACCAGCCCGCGAGCTTACCCTTGCGGCTGATCGCCCGCATCCGGCGTTCGACCGTGTCACGGCAGGCGGCCGTGGTCACGACCAGCAACTGGTCGTCGACCCTGATCCTCGTGGAGTCGGTGGGGACGAACGTCCGGCCGTCCCTGACGATCAAGGTCACCTGGGCGTCCGTGGGCAGCCGCAGTTCGAAGATCTCCACACCGTGCAGCCTGGACGTCGGAGGCACCTTGATCTGGAGCAGATCGGCGTTGAGCTCCTCCAGCGGCGCCGACTCGACCTCCAGGTCGCGGGCCTCGGCGGGCGTGGTCAGCTTGAGGAGTTTCGCCACGAACGGCAGCGTCGGCCCCTGCAACAGGGTGTAGACGATGACGATCACGAAGACCTCGTTGAACACGAGCTTGGCGGTGCCGTCCTCGACGGAGTTGGCCGCCCAGGGAATGGTCGCGAGCACGATGGGCACCGCGCCGCGCAGCCCGGCCCACGACAGGAAGGCCTGCTCCCGCCAGCCCAGCCGGTCGATGCGCGTCAGCCGGGTCAGGAACGCGGAAACGATGATCGACAGAGGGCGGGCCACCGCGACCAGGATCAGTCCGGCCACCAGTCCTGGCACGATCGCGGACGGCATCTCCGAAGGGCTGGCCAGCATTCCGAGCATGACGAACAGGCCGATCTGGGCCAGCCAGGCCACGCCCTCGGCGAAACCCCGCGAGGCCGCGCGGTGCGGCATCCGCGAGTTGCCCATCACCAGCGCCGCGAGGTAGATCGCGAGGAAGCCGCTGCCGTGCAGCAGCATGGCTCCCGCGTAGGCGACGAACGCGAGCGCGAGCACCGCGATGGGATACAGGCCGGAGACGGGCAGCGCGATGCGGCGCAGCGCGTACGCGCCGAGCGGGGCGACCGCCAGGCCGACGGCCGCGCCCACCACCAGTTCGAAGAGCACCTCGAACAGCGCCACCCCCAGGCTGGGCGAGGTCGCGGCGCTCAGCAGCATGACGGCGATCACCGTGGGCGCGTCGTTGAGACCCGACTCGGCCTCCAGGATGCCCGCGAGGCGCGACGGCAGGGGCAGGCGGCGCAGTACGGAGAAGACTGCGGCGGCGTCGGTGGAGGCGAGGATCGCGCCGAGCAGTAACGCGGTCCGCCAGTCCATGCCGAGGATCAGGTGGACCGGGACCGCGACGGCCACGATGCTCACCCCCACGCCGACGGTGGCGAGCACCAGGGCGGTGGGAATGGCTCCCTTGACGTGGCTCCAGGTGGTGGTCAGACCACCCTCGGCCAGGATGATCGCCAGCGCGATCAGGCCTATCTGCTGCGCGAGCTGCGGGTCCTCGAACTGCAGCCCGAACCCGGACTCGCCGATGAGCAACCCGAAGCCCAGGAAGATCAGAAGACTGGGCAGCCCGCTCCGATGGGCGACACGTACCGCGACGATGGCCGCGATGACGATTCCGGCACCGAGAAGCAGCCAGACGTCCACTCCCATCTGGTCCCCTCTCTGACTCCGGGGACCATTGTGTCGCATTCGAAAGGGCCGCCACGCACGAGTGGCGCGCACTCCCTGTCACGATCCCGACGCCTTCAGCTCCGCGCCCGGCGGGGATTCCGGTGCCCTCGGTCCCGCTTCCCGTCACGATCTTGACGCTTTAGGCCCCGCGCCCAGCGGGGAATCCCACAGGTCGATCGGTCACGCCCCTGCGGTCGCGGTCTTGAAGATCCCCTCGGGGGTCGCCGCGTAGCGGACCGCGACGTCGTGGGACTCGGCGGGTACGCCGTCGAGCAGCTCGCCCTCGTGGAGCAGCGCCACCGTCGGCACGTTCGGGCCGACCCTCGCCAGCGCCCGGTCGTAGGAGCCGCCGCCCCGGCCCAGCCGTACCCCGGTGAACCTGTCCACCGCGAGGGCGGGCACGATCACCAGGGCGGCGGTTCTGACGGCGTCGACCCCGCGCCGGGTGTCGACCGGTTCCATGATCCCGAAGCGGCCGGGAGCGAGGGTGTCGGGGCCGTCGTACACCGCCCAGTCGAGATCGTCGTCGTCGCGGAGCACGGGCAGGATCACGGTCGCGCCGTGCTTCCACAGGGCGAAGACCAGCCCGTGGGTCGCCGGTTCTGTCCCGATCGACCAGTAGCACGCGACCAGCCCGGCCATCTGGACCCAGGGGCGGTCCAGCAGGGACTCCCTGATCTGGACGGAGGCCGCGTGCCGCTTCTCGCCGGGGATCGAGGCGCGTGCGGCCTCGATCGTGGCACGCAGCGTCAGCTTGTCCACAGGTCCCTCCACTAAGGTTTCGGTTATGGCCGACTTCGAAGCTGTGACGAAAGCCGTCGTTCCCGCAGCGGGTCTGGGCACCCGTTTTCTTCCGGCGACCAAGGCGACCCCCAAGGAGATGTTGCCCATCGTCGACAAGCCCGCGATCCAGTATGTCGTCGAGGAGGCCGTCTCCGCCGGGCTGCTCGACGTCCTCATGGTCACGGGGAAGAACAAGCGCTCCATAGAGGACCACTTCGACCGCGCCCTCGAGCTTGAGGAGATCCTGACGGCCAAGGGCGACGACGAGCGACTTTCCCAGGTGCGGGAGCCCGCCGACCTGGCCATCCTCCACTACGTACGGCAGGGCAAGCCGCGCGGCCTCGGCCACGCGGTCCTGTGCGCCAAGCAGCACGTGGGCGACCACCCCTTCGCCTGCCTGCTCGGCGACGACCTCATCGACCACCGAGACGAGCTCCTCAAGCGCATGATCGAGGTCCGCGGCACGCGCGGCGGCAGCGTCATCGCGCTGATGGAGGTCCCCCCCGAGCAGGTCTCCCTGTACGGTTGCGCCGCGATCGAGCCCACCGACGAGGACGACGTGGTCAGGGTGACCGACCTCGTGGAGAAGCCCCCCGCGGACGAGGCCCCGTCCAACTGGGCCATCATCGGCCGGTACGTGATCGACCCGGCCGTCTTCGAGGTCCTGGAGAACACCCCGCCGGGACGCGGCAACGAGATCCAGCTGACCGACGCCCTCCGTACCCTCGCCGGGCGCGGCAGGGACGAGGGCGGACCCGTGCACGGCCTGCTGTTCAGGGGCCGCCGCTACGACACCGGCAACAAACTCGACTACCTGCGCACGGTGGTGCAGTTCGCCGCCGAGCGCCCTGACCTGGCACCGGAGTTCATGCCCTGGCTCAAGGAGTTCCTGGCCTCGCGATGAGCCCCATGAAATCGGTCGACGACCACCTCTCCGACATCCTGCGTACCGTACGGGTGCTCGCCCCGCTGGAGCTTGAGCTGGAACGGGCCCTGGGTACCACGCTGGCCGAGGAGGTCACGGCCCCGGTAGCGCTGCCGCCCTTCGACAACTCCGCCATGGACGGCTACGCCGTGCGGGCGGAGGACGTCGCGGGTGCCCCGGTGACGCTCCCGGTGATCGACGACATCGCGGCCGGAGACGGCCGGTTGCAGGCGATCGGCCCCGGCATGGTCATGCGGATCATGACCGGGGCCCCGCTGCCCGCCGGGGCCGACGCGGTGGTTCCGGTCGAGTGGACCGACGGCGGCACCGCGCAGGTCGTGATCGGCCGTACGGTGCCGGAGGGGAACGCCATCCGCAGGTCCGGGGAGGACGTGCGGGCGGGCGACGTCGTCCTGCCCGTGGGCACCCCGATCGGGCCCGCGCAGCTCGGCGTGCTGGCGGGCGTCGGCCGCCGCCGGGTCCTCGTACGGCCCCGCCCGCGGGTGGTCGTGATCTCCACGGGGGCCGAGCTGGTCGAGCCCGGCCTGCCCCTGGGGGCCGGACAGATCTGGGAGTCCAACAGCTTCGCCCTGGTCGCCGCCGTCCGCGAGGCGGGCGGCGAGGGCTATCGGGCGGGGATCGTCGGCGACGACGCCGCGGCGTTCCTCGACCAGCTCGACGCGCAGCTCCTGCGGGCCGATCTGGTGATCACCAGCGGTGGCGTCTCGATGGGCGCGTACGAGCCCGTCAAGGAGGCGCTCGGCCCGCTCGGCACGGTCCGTTTCGAGCGGGTCGCCATGCAACCGGGCATGCCCCAGGGCTTCGGCGTGGTCGGCGAGGACCAGGTGCCGATCTTCGCGTTGCCCGGCAACCCGGTCTCGTCGTTCGTGTCGTTCGTCCTGTTCGTCCGGCCCGCGCTGCGTAAGATGGGCGGCCTGCCCGAGGAGTCCGCGCCGAGCGTGCGGGCGGTCACCACGGGTCCGCTCCGCTCGCCCGAGGGCAGGCGCTCCTACCTGCGCGGCGTGCTCGGTCCCGGCGGTACGGTCGGCCCGGTGCGCGGGCAGGGTTCCCACCAGCTCGCCGCCCTGGCCGCGGCGAACGCCCTGATCGTGGTGCCCGAGGGCGTCACCGAGCTTCCCGAGGGTACGGACGTGGAGGTCATCCCCCTGTGAGCGACCGGGACACCGGATTCACCCACCTCGACGAGACCGGCGCGGCGCGCATGGTGGACGTCTCGGCCAAGGACGTCTCCCTCCGTACGGCGACCGCGACCGGCAGGGTCCTGCTGTCCGCCGAGGCCGTGGCGTTGCTGCGGTCGGGAGAGGTCCCCAAGGGCGACGCGATCGGCACCGCGCGGATCGCCGGGATCATGGGCGCCAAGCGGACCCCCGACCTGATCCCGCTCTGCCACCCCATCGCGCTGCACGGCGTCAAGGTCGAGCTGACCGTGGCCGACGAGGGGGTGGAGATCACGGCACGGGTCAGGACGGCCGACCGTACCGGCGTCGAGATGGAGGCGCTCACCGCGGTCTCGGTCGCCGCGCTCGCCCTGATCGACATGGTCAAGGCGGTCGATCCGGCGGCTGTGATCACCGATGTCCGCGTCGAGGAGAAGACCGGCGGCAAAACGGGAATCTGGACCCGCCCCTGACCTCGGGCCCTTCGGCACAAACACCGGGGCCCTTTAACCTCGGGCCCTTCAGGACGAACAGCGGACCCCAAGATCCTAGGAGGACGATCCCATGAGAGCTCTGGTGATCACCGCGTCCAACCGGGCCGCCGCCGGGACGTACGAGGACACCTCGGGGAAGCTGCTGGCCGAGCTGCTCGCGGCGGCCGGGTGCGACGTGGACGGCCCGAGGGTGGTCCCCGACGGCGATCCGGTCGAGGCGGCGCTGCGGTCCGGGGTCGCCGAGGGGTACGACGTGATCGTCACCACCGGCGGCACCGGCCTGACCCCGGCGGACCTCACCCCGGAGATGACCCGGCGGGTGATCGACAGGGAGGTCCCCGGCATCGCCGAGGCCATCCGCCACGTCAACCGCGACAGGGTGCCCACCTCGATCCTGTCCCGCGGGCTCGCCGGGCAGGCCGGCGGCACGTTGATCGTCAATCTGCCGGGCTCCTCGGGAGGCGTACGCGACGGTATGGGCGTGCTGTCTCCCGTCCTCAGGCACGCCGTGGACCAGATCCGGGGAGGAGATCACCCCCGCTGATCCGCCTGCCCGGCTTCCATGGCACGGCGGGCCCTGTTGGGGGGATGATGGAGGGCGTGGATCGACTTCGTGGCTGGCCGGTGACCCTGACGGAAGGCCCGGTAGGACTTCGGCCGCTGCGGCTGCGAGACGTACGCGTCTGGCGGGAGTCGCGGCTGCGCAACGCGAACTGGCTCCGCCCCTGGGAGCCGAGCAACCCCGAGACGCCTCTCTTCAAGACCGGCCTCGGTCCCTACATCTCCATGGCCGGAACCCTCCGCAGGGAGGCCAGACAGGGTCTCGCGCTGCCGTGGGTCGTCACCTACGGCGGTGCCTTCGCCGGTCAGCTCACCGTGGGCGCCATCGTCTGGGGCTCCGCAAGGTCGGCCCAGATCGGCTACTGGGTGGACGGCGCGCTGGCCGGTCGCGGGATCACCCCCACCGCGGTCGCCATGGCCGTCGACCACTGCTTCTTCACCACCGGGCTGCACCGCGTCGAAGCCAATATCCGCCCGGAGAATCACGCAAGCCGCAGAGTGGTTGAAAAGCTTGGTTTCCGGGAAGAGGGCATCAGACGCAGGCATCTGCACATCGACGGTGCCTGGCGCGACCACATCTGTTACGCGCTCACGGTCGAAGACGCACCGAGGGGGTTGCTTGTGCGGTGGCGGCGGGCCCGTGAGGCGGCCGCTCACGGCGGCACTCCGCATGAAGAGGTTTGAAGATCTCGCGACACACCGCATCGAATGCTCGTCAAATAGTGACACGCGGTCTTACGGTGCGTGACATGAGCAGATTGAGGACGCCGGGAGACCACCCGTGTCCTTATGCTGCTCTTCATGCTGCCCGGAGGTGGCCGTGAGCAGCGGTGTCGTTCTCTATCTGGCCATTGTCGTCATGTGGCTGTGCGTGCTCGTGCCCATGTGGCTGCACCGCGATCGCAACACCTTCGCCGAGCCCCACAAGGACGCGGAGTCGTACGCCTACGACGAGCGGGCGATCGACGAGGACTCCGCCGAGACCCTCGCCGAGCCCCTGCCGGTCTCCTCCGCCGACCCGTCCCCGTCGTCTCCTTTGTCCTCGTCTTCGCCGGGAGATGACGTCCCGTTCGGTGCCGAGGAGGCCTCGCCCGGCGCCCGGACCACGTCCGGAGCCGGGACCGACGCCCCACCCGCCCGGCCCCCGGCAGGGAAGCCCGCGACCGGCAGGGCCGCGTCCGAGCGCCGCCGCGCGGAACTCCGTCGCCGGGCCACCCAGGTGGCCAAGCGCAGGCGCCTGACGCTCTGGTGCGTGCTGCTCCTGCTCGCCTCCGTGGTGACGGCCGCCGTTCAGGTCATCCCCTGGTGGGGCGTGGCGCCCTCAGTGGTGCTCCTGGGCGGCTACATGTCCATTCTCAGGGTCACGGTCCAGATCGACGCCGAGCGGCGTAGAGCCGTCGCCCAGGCTCGCGCGGAACGTGCCAAGCGCGCCCGCCGCCGCGCCGCCCTCCTGGAGGCCCAGCGCCCCGTGGCAGAGATCATCGACCTGGCCGCGCACCGCGACGAGATCTTCGACCAGTACGCGGAGACCCCCCGCCGCGCGGTCGGCGACTGACCCGCGCCCCGAATGGCGCGAGCGCCCCCGGAAGTTTGCTAATCTAGTCCACGTCTTGGGGATGTAGCGCAGTCCGGTAGCGCACTTCGTTCGCATCGAAGGGGTCAGGGGTTCGAATCCCCTCATCTCCACCAGGGGCCGTTCTTGGGTTAGCTCAGGAACGGTTGACGAGATCCCGTCCGATCGACTGATCGGGCGGGATTTCATCGTTTCCAAGGCTCTGTGGCCGCTGGGTGGGCTGATTTCGGCTCACGCGGGGCCCTGGCGGAGGGCGCTGGTGGTGGTGGACCGCTGTGAGCGCGTGTGGGACCGGCCGGTGGGCGTGCGAAACCCAGCGGTCGTCGTGATGTTGTGCGGTTGGTGGCGGGGCGGATCACTCGCGTGGTGGTGGTCTGCTGTCTGCCTTGGGCGGGGCGGGGCGGGGTCGTGCTCGTCAGGCGTTGGCGTGTACTGAGGTGCGGGCTGCTCGGTGCGGTCGTGGGTTTGCCGCCAGCTGAGCAGGATGTGCTGGTTGGCCAGGCAGACCATGAGCGCGGTCAGCAGCGTTTGGGCCACGCGGCCGTGCGCGAGCCGGTTCATCGGGTCGCCGATATCGATGTGGTGGCCCTTGATCCTGCCGTTGACGCCTTCGGTGTTGGCTCGGATGCTCTTGTAGGCGTCCTGCCAGGTGGAGGTGAGGTAGCGCCGGTCCTGGCGGAGTTTGTCTTTGGTGCCGAGGTCGTCGGGGCGCAGCGTGATGGTCGACTTCTGGCAGATGCGTGGCAGCTCAGCCAGGGGAAGGGGCCGTTTTCTCTCGTTGTCGGGCAGTTGGATCGTGGGTTTGGCGGCCATGTGGGCGGCGCGTTGGCGGGCGTTGGTCAGATCCACCGCCGCGGGAGAGGCGGGCGGGGTAGGGCGGGTGCGGTTGAGGCGCGGGCAGGTCACCGAGGGGGAAGGACCCGCGGCCGGACATTGCAGTCGTATTCGTCCTTGGGCGTCGGCGCTCTGTTTGAGCTTGAGCCAGTAGGGCTCGCGCGCTGCGATCAGCTCGTTCAGTTGCTCGGGTGGGGTGCGGACGGTCTTGTCGTCCAGGTTTTTGGTGGCGTGGATCAGCGGCGTGGGCATCAGCGGGCAGGCGAGGTTCCCGTCGATGAGCAGGGCGCCGTGCGCGCTGCCCTGCAGACCGCGCTGGTCTTGTTTGTAGTCGAGTACCAAGTGATATCCGAGGGCGCGGGCTGGGCGAGCGAAGTGCTCGGTGGTCTGGTCGGTGTAGGCGCGGTCGACGGCGAGGGCGCCGACGGGCAGGCCGAGTGGGGCGAAGCCATGCAAAGTGGTGATCGCGTTTTGGCCGACGCGTTTGTGTGGGGTGTCGATGACCAGGCCGAGCACGAGTTGCGGGTAGGTGCCCAGGGTGCTGCGGGTTCGGGTGGCGGTGGAGAGGGTGGCGCTGTAGCAGAAGGTGGGCCGGTCGTTGCCGGCGCTGTGGTGCCAGCCTGCGGTGATCTCGGTCGAGGCCAGACCTCTGTTGGCACGAGGTGGTTTGGCCCAGGTAGGCATGGCGGTGGCGTCGATGCCGACGCGACCTTGGTAGTACTTGAAGTAGCGGCGACCTTTGTCCTGGACGACGGGGGCGAGGATCAGGTTCGTGACGATGGTTTCTCACCGCGGAAGTCAACGAACCGCCCCAGCTGACCGTGGACCTCGTCACGTACGAGGTCAGGTCGGCGACCTGCTCACGGTTGCGATCCCGGACAGGACCAGAGACGCGCTCATCGCGCTCGGCTGGACACCGCCAGCTGAGCCCGCCTCCGGCAGCTACCCGCGCTGATCGGTACGGAGCACATTCTCTCCACCTTCGAGCTGACGGTATGAGAGCTAAAGTCGCAGGTGGCGAGCACGCTCTTGCTTGTGTTGGGCTTCACGAGTTCCAGATCGAGGTCTCACGTCGAGGACACAATGAACTAGCCAAGATCATCTCGATGATGCTGGTGAGCTGCAGAGATGATGCTCGCAATGAGAGAGCACAAGTGAGCTGAAATTTCAGGGCCCAGGGTTGAATTGCCGCTTGGCGATGCACGTGAGACGCTTTTTGTTCCATATCTTCTTAAGAGGCATTCCTCTTAAGAAGAGGTGTGTCCAAATGCCGGTGCTGCCGGTTCCCTTGCCGCGCGGGTTCACCCGTGTCGCTGCATTGCTGGTCCTCCTTGTGGTCGTGGTGATCCTCGGACCTGCACTGCTCATCTGGTCTCTTCTTCCCTCTGACCGGGTGTTCCTCCTGCTGAACACCTTGCGGGACTGGTGCGTGGAGATCCTCAGATCCAACCCTGATGAAGAAAGCAAGCCGTCACCCTCAGGACAGTCCTCCTGAGTGCGTTCGATGCAGATAGGTCATTGCGCCATGCCTTACATCTCTACGGCCATGTCCACTCGCCGTCATTGAGCACGCCGTCATCGATCCTGACGGCGTGTTTCTTGAACTGGCCTACGCCGCCAGGATTTCCGTCACCGTGGTCACCCGCGCAGGCGTGACAGCGGGCATCGTACGGACCACCTCCTCACCGCGCATGAAGCGGCGGAGGCCGCCTCCGTCTTCGATGCGGTGGCCCGCACCGTCTCGGTTTTTCCCAGGGTGACCTGGATGTAGTACGGGGTCGTTTTGCGCCTTTCGACTAGGTGATCCTTACTCCTTCATGATCCCAAACCGTGACGCAATCGCGCATGGTGGGCGCTGGTGGTGAGGCCATGTCGGCTCGAATGACAAAAGGCGGCTGGCGGTTGAGTCAGCAGAGCTCGACCTCGATATCGTGCTCGGAGAAGATCTCCAGGAGGTCGTCCAGTTCGACGTTCGGTCTCCAATACCGCAGGTTGCGGCTGGACCGGTCATAGCCAGGACCGAGATGCCGGCGGGCCACGTCGGAGTGGTGCCAGACCAGCCGGAACGGGCTGGCGGCACCCCATCCGCCGCTGAGGCAGTCGTGGAGGGCGTCGAGGTTCCAGCCGAAGTAGCCGCCGGGACCGTTGATCGCCTCGCCGATGGCGCAGTAGAAGGCGTCGATGTCGGTGACGAAACGGCCGTCGAGGTGATAGGTCGTTCCAGCCGGTTTGTCAGGCAGGCCCTGAAGACGGTGACTTGCTGCCAAGCCGGGCCATTCGTGCCGCAGCAGCCGGTCGTAGCATGCCCACAGATTTGGCTCAACCGGGCCGCCGTCGTACCACATCTGGAAGATTTCGCGGGTGCCACTCGGCAGTGGTTCCTCCATCCCGCCGTTGAGGGCGATGTCCAGCAGGCCGTCGCCCGACCTCGACGGGCAGACCGAGACGACGGTGGCCGACAGCACCCCGGCCCCTCCGGCGATGCGTCCGTCGCGTTGGACGGCCACGACGGACGCTGTGATCCTGCGTCCCTCGACAACCCCTGACAGTGGTGCTTCGGGACGGAAGCCGATCAGCGTCACCGGCCGGACGGGCGTAGTGGGGCGCTTGCGGAAGACTCCGGCGACATCCAGGCACTCGCCGAGCTTCTCGTTATTGAGGGCAGCCAGGCGGAACCCCGTCACGTCGGGCTTCTCCTCTGGCAATCCCCATTCCGGAAGCAGCCGGATGTATCCGCGTAAGTCGAGGTCCACCAGGCCTGCTCGCGCCGCCGACGGGCGTTGGTCGACCACGGTGACGTCGATGAGCTCTTCATCGCACGTGCACCCATGCTCATGCTGTCGGCACTTGGCGGGCCGTTGCTGCGGCCGGTGGACGGGAACGAGGGCGATGCTGGGCAGCCACGCCCGCTCGGTCCCTGTATGCCGCAGCGCCTTCAGCAGCGGACCCGCCGGATCGCAGCCAAGCAGACTGAAGGTCTCGGGTGGGGGGACGGGCTCAGGATCCACGAAGAGCCCGTCGATGTCGTGGCACACGCCCAGCGTGACGTCCACCTCACTGGTGTACTCGTCCAGCAACAGCCACCGCGCGCCCGATGGAGCAGAAGTCGTCATCGCAACAGACCCTATGTCGCAGAACCGATGGGCACAGCTGGGCGGTACCGGCGCTTCGCCGCCACGGAGGAGTCAGCGAAAAGTCAGCGGACGTCTTCGGAATGGATGAGCTGCCACCGTGGCGAGGAGGCTGGTCGACAACCGGTCAGGCGGCGGGGTTGTCGAGGATGACGACGGGGGCGTCCTCCACATCCGGCAACTCGCTGTCCAGGCCCATGCCGGTATCCGCCTCGATGAAGGCGAACGCCGCTTGTCCTTGATTGCTGGGCACGTTGTCCGACAACATGATCGTTTGGGTGGGGAGGTGCAGGAAACATGGCGTTGTCGCGTACAAACAACCGTTTGAAGAGCCTCGTGGGTCCGCTAGGTGCTGTCCTCTTAACGGTCGGCCTGGGATGGGCCACGCTGTACTTCTTCTTCGGGCCCGATGTGCGGCGCGTAGACCCGGACGTGCTCTCGGAGTTACGAACCGTCGGCCGGGTTGTCGCCGAAGAGGCCATCATGGTCCACGAGTGGGAGAACGCGTACGTCGAAGTGAACGACCTTGTGATCTACTTCGACGGCGATGTGAAAGACGACATACTCGCCGCGGCCGAGCAACGGCTGAACCAGAGTGGCTGGTCCGTATCGCGCAGGGAGCCGCCTGAAATCTGGGCAGAGTCGGCCAGATGGCCTTCCGCCCTCGTTACGGTGGAGCAGTTCAAAGGGGCGCACATGAGCAGCGACCTGCGCGAGCAGGTTGCGGCCACGGGGCTGCCGATGAACAACATGGCGTACATAAGCGTCCTGCCATGAGCCTGTCAGCTCTAAGGCGTCGGTCATATCCGGCAGTGGTCACCGGGCAGGCATGCCCGAGTGGTTGCCCTGATTGTGCGCGCCGGGTCAGGATCGCTGGCGTGAGCGTCTTCTGTGAGTACTACCGGGCTGCGGATCGTGCGGCGGCGATGGTTCAGCCGGAGCGTTCCCGGGTGATTGACGATCCTGAGTACGGAGTCGCCGGGTTCGACGTCGTGGTGACCAAATGGGTCGACCCTCAGGTGATCCTGGGCCAGCTGGTGGCGTTCGTCGGCGATGTCGACTTCTTTCTCGGCCTGGTCGATGTGGTGCCCCTGTATCCCTCGTATCCCGATCCGGCTCCGCAGACCGACGAGGAGTGGGATGCCCTGCCTGAGGACTCTCCCTATCTGGGTGGGGCGGCCATCGACGAGTTGCCGGTGAACGCGCGCGACATCCTCGCCGGCGCGGACGACTCATCTCTGCCCGCGGTGGCGGAACGCTGGACGAAGATCGAGGAGTTCTCTCACTACTCCTCGGACGACAGGGAATACCTGCTGTCCCTGGTCAAGGATCTTGTCGGGCTGGCCCGCCGCGCGAAGGAACACGACCAACTGCTCTACTGCTGGATGTTCGTCTGACCGAGGTGGTCACCGAAGGAGTCTGGCCTCCAGAACGGAGACCTCCGCCTTTGTGACAGGGACGACCAGGTACTCGCCCTGAGCACATCGATACGGCGAGATCACGGAATCGTCTACAGCGAGAGATCAAAGCACAGCCGAGCTCACTCCATTAGGCGTTTCTTAGCGGGAAGCGATCTTCTTGGACGCGGGAAGCGATTTTCATAACCTCTCTCGCGCCCCAGGTCAGACCTACTCGTGAACGCCCCACCAAGGTCAAGGGCCATCTCTGATGATTAGAGGCGGCCCTTTGGTCTTCTGAGGGGCCCTCTGTCGTTCGAGGTCATCACTTACGATGCTGTTCTGTCAGCGCGTGAGCGAGACCGAGCAGATGTGGCAGGCGCAGGGTCCGGCCGCCGCTTCCGGGGAGCGGGACGTGGAGAGGCTCTGTCCAGCGGGTCGGGATCGCAGTCAGCCCGTAGACGGCTCCGGCCAGGCCGCCGGTGACCGCGGCGACGGTGTCGGTGTCGCCGCCCAGGTCGAGCGCGGCGCGGATCGCGTCCTCGTAGCTTCGGGTGGTGCGCAGGGCCCAAATGGCGGAGCCGAGGCAGGGCCAGACGGCGCCGTTGAACTCGGTGGCTTGCTCGGGATGCCAGTCCGGGGCCAGTATGACGGCGTATCGCTCGCGGTGGCCGGGATGGACGGCGGAGAGGACCTGCGGAACCTTCTCCAGGGGGTCTATGCCGCTCAGGGCGAGGCGCACCAGGTCGTGAAAGATCGCTGTGCCTTCCCAGGCCGCGGGGTCGCCGTGGGTGAGAGCGGCGATGCGGTGGGCGGCGTCCATGGTGGCCTGTCGTCCGTCAGGGGCGAAGTAGACCGCGGAGAGGGTGGCCCGCATCAGTGAGCCGTTTCCGGCGGCGCGGTGGCTGCTGCGGTAGTGAGCAGTGGCAGCCTGGTCCCAGGGCAGGCCGCGGGTGAGAACGTCCTCGGTCTGCAGTCCGATGTCCTTGGGGTCGTCGGCCGCCCAGCGTTGGAAGCGGGTGAAGATGTCGGGCAGGTCCAAGCCGCCGCACTCCAGCAGGGACTCGGCCACGTGAACGGCCATCTGGGTGTCGTCGGTGGCCTCTCCGGCGTCCCAGCCGCCGCCCCCGCACATCTCCCCTCCGGCACCGGGTGTCGGGAAGCGGGCGGAGAACGCGCCTGCCGGACCGAACTCGAAAGGGGCGCCCAGCGCGTCGCCCACCGCCGAACCGACGACTGCCCCGGCGACGCGCTCCATATGATCCACAACGGCAGGCTACCGAGCCGTCGTGGAGTGGAAGCTTCGTGACCGACAGATAGAACCGGCCCGTGAAGGGCTGATGAAAATCAGCGGACCCGCTGACACGGGGGCATGGCCGAGATCATCGGATGGCATCGGCGCGGCACCTGACGGTACAGGATGGCATCCGGCGGGCAGGCCCGGCACGCCTCGCCAGGGCTCGCATCGAAGGGGTCAGGGGTTCGAATCCCCTCATCTCCACCAGGTCAGAGGCCACTTCCGAGAGATCGGGAGTGGCCTTCTGTGTTCCTGAGTGACCAACTGAGTGACTATCCCTCATGGGGTGGCTGCGGCCTCCCAGCCGTCGTACTCACCGTGGTGGCGAGCGGCCAGGTCGTCGAACAGGTTGCCCGTCTCCCGCACGAAGTCGGGTGAGATCACCGCGTTCGCCTCACAGGTCACCGGCCAGCTGTCCGGATACTGCGGGGAGGGCTTCCCGACCTCGGGACGCAGACCGTGGCCGGCGGCGTTGGCTTCCTTGGCGATGCTCTGGGCGGCATCGAGGGTCGGGGCATACAGGTGGAAGATCACGTGACGAGGCTGCTCAAGATCAGCCCCTGCCTTGATGAGCTGATGCATGACCATCAGGTCCTTGTACTTGACCCCGAGCTCTGGTGACCGCTCTTCCAGATCGACGTGCTCATGCTTCTTTCTCCGGAACGGCCACATGCGACATCCTTCGTAATCTTGTTCGGATCGGTGATCATAGTCAGTCCGCGAAAAGCTGGTCCATTGCTTCGGCACCTTCCAGGAGCATCGGGCGGAGCTGCTTGCGGTAGACGGTCTCGGTGACTGAGGTGTTGCGGTGACCGACCAGGCGGGAGATGTTCTCCAGCGGGACGCCGGAGTCCGACAGCAGCGAGACGAAGCTGTGCCGCATCTCCCGGGGTGTCCACTCCTTCTCATTCAGGCCGGCCTTCTTGAGCACGGCCCGAGACGAGCGGCGGACGTTGTGGGAGTCGAGTTCGGTGCCGACCTTGGAGGCGAAGACGAGGCCGTTGTCCTGCCAGCCGTTACCGGCCGCCCGCTTGGCCACGTCCTGACGCTCACGGTGGAGCTTGAGGGCGTCCACGCAGCGCTTCGGCATGGCCAGCGTGCGCCGGGACTTGCGGGTCTTGGTGTCGCCGCCCTCTCGGACCGAGTGCCAGACCATGATGGAGGGCGGAGTGCCGTCGAGGTCGACATGTGACCAGGCGAGCGCTCGCAGTTCTTCCGTACGGGCCCCGAGCAGCAGCGAGAGGACGATGTAGGCGTGCAGCGCCGTCCCCTCGGACGCTTTGAGCACAGCTTCCGCTTGGTCGAGGGTGAGTGACTCGGACGGACGTCCTTCCTTTCCCCTGGGGATCTCGCAGAGCAGCGCGACGTTCCGCTTCACCTTGTCGCGGGCCTGTGCGCGAGAGATGGACCGGACGAGGATCGAGCGCAGCTCGCGGAGGGTCCGTGTGCTCAGCTCCTTCGCCTTGTCGGCCAGCCAGCGGTCAATGTCATCCGCTGTGAGGTCGACGAGCTTCCGCGCGCCCAGGCCAGGGATGATGTGCTTGTTCGCGAGGATCGAGCACTTGTCCACCGTCGAGGCCTCTCGGCCACTGAGCCCGAACTCCAGCCAGTTCCGTACGGCGTCGGCCACGGTGTAGCCGGTCGAAGAGACCAGGAGCCCGTCCTCGTAGTCGCGGATGATCTCTTTAAGCTGTTTCATGGCCGCAGTCTTGGTCTTCCCGCTGTCCTTCTTCACGATTCGCTTGCCCGCTGGGGTGTAGTCGACCGTCACCGACGCGATCCAGCGTTGCCGCGCCTCGTCCCAGTGCAGTCCGCCGTCCCCACGGCTACGTCGTTCGGTCAGTACGAAGCGATCTACTACCGTCACCAACAAGCCGCGGTCACCGCGGCAGAAACCAAGTAGTCGAGTCTCCACGAAACCCAGCGCGGTTCGTCCGGATCATGTGGCACGCCCTGGCGGTGACACCAGATCGCCAGCCGGGCGGTGGTGTGCGGACCCTGCGCCTGCTGTGGGAGGGCGATCAGTCCACCGCCCGCTCGTCAAACCGGCCAAGGTGATCTGCTGATCATGGCGTTCCCCGAGAAGGGGGACAAGCCGCCCAAGCGGTGAGCACGTCGCAGGCCTGCTCCGGCTTGGCCACCCGCTTGCCGATCAGGTGGGTCAGGACGACGGCGAGCCCCCGCCCGGGGACACGAGCGTCCCGGAGAGGACCGTGCCCGCCCGCGGGCCGCCCGGCTCCGGCAGCCACCCGACCAGGCAGGAGGTGAAGCTCGCCCAGGCCGGAGCATCTGACGGTCAGCGAGCGGGACGCGCGCGGCTTCGAGGCGTGCTTCGATCCGCCGTGCGGGGACGGTGAGGAGTGAGTTCCTCCGGCAGCGACCCCAGCAGGGTGAGGGCGTCGGCGCTCGGCGAGCCCGGCTCGGCGCGGTAGACGACGAGCAGCTGCCGGTCGGCGTCGGTGACGGCGAACTTCTCGTAGTGCAGTTCGACGTCGCCGACGATCGGGTTGCGCAGGCGATGCACACCACCGCCCGGAAGCGGCTTGGCGTCGTGGCGCGACCAGAGCCGTCGGAACAGGTCGCTCTTCACCGACAGTTCGCCGACCAGGTCGGTCAAGCGCGGGTCGTTGACGTCCGGACCGGCCATCACCCGCAGGGCGGCGACCAGGCTGCCGACCCGGTTCCGCCAGCCGGGCAGAGACTCCTGCGCGGTGGGGTCGAGCAGCACCGAGCGAAGAATGTTGCTGCCCGGGGTGAAGGCCGGTGACAGAGCCACGGCGAGACGGTTGGCCGCCAGGATGTCCTGGAACGGCCCCTGGACGTAGGCGGGGGTGTTGTGCCAGGCATCAAGCAGAGGTTGCACGCCTGGCCGGACCCGCGCCGGCCGTCGCCGCCGAGGCTCCTGCGGGGTGCCGAGCGCGTGCAGGTGCGCGGTGGCGTCCTCGTCGAGGCTGAGCGCGCGGGCGATCGCATCGAGCACCTGGGGCGAGGGGCGCCGGTCGCGGCCCTGCTCGAGCCGCGTGTAGTACTCGGTGCTGATCCCGGCGAGCATGGCCAGTTCGTCCCGTCGCAGCCCCGGTACGCGCCGATGACCATTGTCGGGCAGCCCGACATTCTCGGGCCGGATCAGCTCGCGCCGGGCCCGCAGGTATTCGCCGATCAGGTTCACACTCTCGACCATAGGCGGGTGGGAGTCCCTTCTGGGTAGCCCTGGTAGCACCCCTCTCACCAGGGGAATGGCTGATTTGTCGGGATTGGGAGCACGCTACCGGCATGACTTCACGAACCTGGCTCATCACCGGCGCGAACAGCGGTTTCGGTCGGCATCTCAGCGAGCAACTCCTGTCCCGCGGCGATCGCGTCGTCGGCACCTTCCGCGCTGCGGGCAGCGTCGAGGACCTGTCGGCCCGCTGGCCGGACGGCTTCCGCGCGGCCCACCTCGACGTCACCGACCCGGCCGAGATCACCGCGGTGGTCGACGAGGCCTGGGCCGCCCTGGCCCGGATCGACGTTGTGGTCAGCAATGCCGGGTACGGCCTGATGGGCGCGGCCGAAGAGCTGACCGACGAGCAGACGACGCACCAGATCGCGACCAACTTGACCGGTTCGATCCGGCTGATCCGGGCCGCGCTGCCGCACCTGCGACGGCAGGGCGGCGGCCGGATCCTGCAACTGTCCTCGGTGGGCGGCCAGGCCGCGTGGCCGGGCGGGTCCCTTTACCATGCCACGAAGTGGGGCATCGAAGGTTTCGCGGATGCGCTGGCGGGCGAGGTGGCCCCGTTCGGCATCGGCGTCACCATCGTCGAACCGGGCAGCGCCCGCACCAACTTCCGCTACGGCGGTTCGGTGCTGGCCGAGCGCATCGAGGCCTACGACGGCACGCCCGTCGCGGGAATCCGCCGCATCCTCACCGAACGTACGATCCACGGCATAGGCGACCCGGCCCTGATGGCCGCCGCGATGATCGCCAGCGTCGACCAGCACCCGGCACCCCGCCGCCTGGTCCTGGGCAGCGATGCCTACCAGGCCATCGAAAACGCACTGAACACCCGGCTGGCCGATGTCCGCACCCAGCGCGAGTCGGCGGAGGCGACGGACGTCCCGCTGGAGGGCGTGACCACAGGCGGTCCGGCCGACCTGGACGCTGAGAAACGCGACATGTAGGTGCGGGCCGTGCGACCAGATGGATGCCCAGGACCGAGACCGACGCACAACGCCCGTACTTTCGGCTGAGCAGGATGTGCTGGTCGGCCAGGCGGACCATGAGCGCCATCAGCGGCGTTTGGGCCACTCTTCATGATCGATTGTAGAGTGAGTCCCCCAAGCCCCAGGAAGCGTCCCGTGTTACGTCGTCACCGTTCAGACCTGCCCGCCCTGCTCGTCACCGGTCTGTACGGTGCCGCGCTGACGGTCGCCGCTGTCGTCGCCCTGATCTCCGGCGACCTCGGCCCGTTGTGGTGGTTGACGTTGTTCGCGACCGTGCCCGAGGGCGTCGCGGCGACGGGGCTGAACCTGCTCCTCCTGGTCCTGGCCGGGGTGTCCTGGGCGTGGGGGATCTGGCAGATCCTGCGCGGGCCGTCGGCGGGGCCGCAGCCCCAGCAGGACCGGGACACCCTGCGGTTGCGCGTGGCGCTCTACGCTGCAACGGCTACGACGTGGCTGCTCTACGTCACCGCGTCGTGGATCTGGGCGGATACGACGGTGATCGACTCTGCGGTGATGTGGGTGGTCGTGCCGCTGTTCATGCGGGTGCTGGGCGGCGACCGGCCGTACGTGCGGGGTGCTGGGGTGCTGGGGTACGGCGGTTTCACCGTCATCGGCGTGCTCGACCTCGTCGGCTGGTCCGTCCCTGATACGGCGGAGTCGATCTGTGGCCTGGCCGGCCTGGCCTGGACGGTGCTGGTCCTGCGGGCTCAAGGGCACGACGACCGCTGGGGGACGGCGACCGTCGCACACGGTGTCGCCGCCCTGCTGTCGCCGATCTTTCTGGTGCCGGCGTCATTGCCGTTCCGGGAGGAAAGCGCTGTCGAGGCTCTCGGTGTGGTCTTGAGCGTCCTGATGATGATCTGGCTGGCCCGCTCCGCCCACGACCTCGCCGCCCCGCGCCACCAACCGGCCGCCCAGACCGCGTTGGGGGCATGAGCCGGCGAGCAGCCGCGGTGGTTGTGGGCGCCGATGGTGTGGTCCCGGTCCCGGCGATGCCGGGCACCGGTTCGGTATTGGTCATCAGCTCATACCGGTGACGCGCATGGTGATGTTGATCCGGCCCGTCGTGAGCCCGCACTCCGGGGGAGCGGTCGCCGGATACACCTTCGTGATGCCGTGGAAGGCGAGTCGCGAAGGCCCGCCGAAGACGAACAGATCACCAGACACGAGGTGGACATCCTCGTACGGCATCCCGCGGGTTTCGACGTTGCCGAATCGGAACCGGCACGTATCGCCGATCGACAGGGACACGACAGGGGCGGGGGAGAGCTCGTCCTTGTCTTGGTGCATGCCCATGCGGGCGTTCTCGTCGTAGTAGTTCACGAGCGCGGTGTCGGGGGTGTAGTCGTCGCCGGCGTGCGGGTCGCCGGTCGCGGCGATCAGGGCCTTCCGGCCGAGGCGCACCATCCAGTCCGGGAAGCCGAGCACCTGGTTGCCGTTCACGTCGGTGGCGTGGCGGGTGTATTCGTAGGGCTGCCAGTGCCAGCCGAGACAGACCGTACGCACGGACATCTCGTGACCGCGCACCTTCGCCGCGCGTATGGGGACCGGGCCGGCGACCCACCGGTGGAACTGGCCGACGATCCAGCGCTGTTGCTCAAGAGTCAGCCATCGCGGGACCAGGTACGCGCCGGGCGACAGCTCACGGCTGGGCCGGTCGAGAAAGTCGTCGGTGAACAGCGTGGTCATGTCCACTCCTTCGGGGGAAATGCGGTTCTAAGCCCTGGTGAGCCAGGTGACCTGAGCGCCGTTGTCGAAGGACTCGCGCCGGGTGGGGGTGAAGAGGGTGGGGCGGAACTGTCCGGAGAACATGGGGATGCCCGTGCCCGCCACCACGGGGTAGCTCTTGAGGATGATCTCGTCGATCTCCGTGAGCAGGGAGGCGGCGAGCTTGCCGCCGCCGCAGAGGTAGATGTCCATGCCGGTGTCCTCGGCCTTCAGCCGCCGGATGAGCTCGATCGGGTCGCCCGTCTCGACCCGCACCGTCGGGTCGTCGATCGTCAGCGTGCTGGAGACGACGTACTGGCGCAGGTGGGAGTACGGGCTGGTGGTGGGGACGTCCAGGGCCGGCTCGTAGGTGCCGCGGCCCATCACCAGCGTGTCGAAGACCTTGTTGGGCACGCCCTTGAGGCCGGCAAGCTCGCGGATATGGGTGGGGAGCGTCTCGGGATAGCGGCTGTTGATCCAAGCGGCCATCTGGTCCGACACGGGGTAGAAGTCGAACTCGGTGTCAGGGCCCGCGATGTAGCCGTCAAGTGAGACGCCGATGTAGTAGACAAGCTTCCGCATACTGCTCAACTCCCGGCGTAGTACTATGTCTGGAGTGCTTTGAATATAGTACTACGAGTGGAGTGGTATTTGGTGCGGAGAAATCCGGAGCGGCGGCAGGCGCTGATCGACGCGGCCATCGAGGTGCTGGCCAGAGAGGGAGCGCGGGGGCTGACCTTCCGGGCCGTCGATGCGGAGGCGGCCGTGCCCCCGGGCACGGCGTCCAACTACTTCGCCAACCGCGACGACCTGTTCACCCAGGTCGGCGGACGCATTTACGAGAGGTTGCTGCCCGACGAGGCCACGATCGCCCGCGGCAGGGAGGGCGTGCAGGACGAAACCCGCTACGCCGAGCTCATGCACGAACTGGTTGATCGGGTCTCCGCCTTCAACTCCGGCTACCTGGCCCTGCTCGAGCTCCGGCTGGAGTCCGCTCGGCGTCCTGAGCTGCGCGCCGTGCTGACCAAGCGCATCCGCGAGGACATCGACGCCAACATCGGCCACCACGCCGCCTCGGGGCTGCCCGGCGACTCGACCTCGGTGGTTCTCCTATACCTCACTCTGAACTGGCTCATCGTGGAGCGGCTGACACTGCCCGACATCTTCACCGAGCAGGAGATCCACGAACTAGTGGAAACCGCCGTGCGAAGATCGCTGAATGCCTGACGCGTAAGGCCGCCGGACAGTTCTGGGAAACGACCACCCCTCGCGCGGGAAGCGATCTTTGAACGGTTCTGTTCCGCCAGGCCATCCGTTCTCGTGAACACCCCACCAGGGGCCGTTCTTGAAACGGCTGGGCTGAGGTTGACGGGATCCCGTCTGATCATCGCGATCAGGCGGGATCTTGTCGTTTCGGGGGTTTCTGCATCGGGTTCGTCCTGGTTTGGGAGCCGCGAAGCAGGTGCCCGGGAAGGTCCGGGTGCTGATGGAGGTCGGAGTTCGCGTCGCTGGGCATGGCGATGCCGACTCCGGGCCGGGTGTTGCGACAAGGAGCACGACCAACTGCTCTACTGCTGGATGTTCGTCTGAGCGAGGTGGTCACCGAAAGAGCCCGGCTTCAATGGAGACCTGCGAGAGGGGCGACCGCGTCCTCGCCCTGAGCACGTCGATACGGCGAGACCGTCGATACAGCGAGACCACGCAGCCGTCCACAGCGAGAGACCAGAGCACAGCCGAGCTCGTTCCATCAGGCGCTCTCAGCGGGAAACGATCTTCGCAATTCCTCTCGCGTCCCAGGTCAGCCCTACTTGTGAAGACCCCACTACCGGGAGGCGGCCCACCCCTCAAAGCCGGTACGCACTACCTGCCCCGCCGTCCCCACCGGCGTCGCGGGCTTCGCCGCTGACATCGCCCGGCCGGTCCAGCGACTCGCGGAACGCGATCACAACATCGTCCACTGGTCCGAACTGGCCCGCGGCGGCCACTTCGCCGCAACGGAACAATCCGGCCTGTTCACCGCAGACGTCCATACATTCTTCCGGTGTTTCCGCTGACATCTCCAGCGGTCAGCGTCGAGCATCGCCTGGCGCCAACGGGCTGGTGACCTCGGCGATCGCCTCCGGCGAGCGGTTGGAAATACTTGCGGACGTTCTCGGGCTTCTTGTGTCTCGACTTCACCATGAGCATGGGCAGGCTGGCCCCGGCCTCGCCGAGGTGGGTGAGGCCGGAGTGCCGGTATTCGTGCAGGTCCCAGCCCGTACCGGGCATGCCGCCTACGGCCGTTTGCGCGTCGAGTACCGCGTGGCGCGAGGATCTTGCCGGGGTCGGGCTTTCCGTGGGTGACGAACACCGGCCTACGGGCCTCGGCCCTGCCGGTCGGGTCAGCCGGCGTCCGCGGGCGGCCCCGTCGCCGCGAGTCCGGCGGCGAACGTCGTGAGCATGGCGTCGAGACGAGGTGCGATGTCAGCGGTGGCATGACCCCAACTCGGCTCCTCTTCGTACAACTTCGCAAGTGTGGGAGTGGGGTTGGCGACCTGCCAGAAGCCTGCCGCCAAGAATCCCGCCACGGACAGCAGGCTGACGATCTGTTCTGTCGTGAGGGTGCTCGCCTGCTTCACCGCGGCGGCGATGTCGTTACGTGCCGCGGTCGCGTTGATCTTGTACTGGCGGGCATGGTCGACACCGACGTCACCTTCCAGGTGCAGCACGGTGTGCGTCAGCAGGTCGCAGAACACCGGCAGCGACGTCAGGGTCCTGCTGATCACGACCGCCACTTCGGTGTGCGTCAGGCCGGTGCGGCCGGCGATCTCCTTTTTCACGGCGTCGCGCCACTGGCCCCATCCGCGTTCCGCCAGTTCGAGGAGCAGTTGCTCTTTGCTGGCGTAGTAACGCCTCACTCCGGTGCGGTGGAGGCCTGCCTGCTCCGTGACGGCCGCCAGCGTCACATGCCGGACACCGCCGAGTCTCAGGGCGACCGCTTCCGCCATCTGTAACAGATCCTCCGCGCGGCGCGCCTTGTTCTCGGGTGATCTAGCTCTCTGCATACCCCCAGTATAACGCACGTCGAGATGCGTTACGGTGTCGGCATGCCAACCACTTCTCGTTCCACTCGATCACCCCTGCGACGAGGGCTGTCGACCGGTCTCCCGGCCCTGGCCGCCGTCGCTGCGCTCCTCGTCCCCTCCGCGACAGCGGAGGCCGAACCCGGGCGGGCCGCGACGGCCTACGGCAGCACGACAGTCTCCGACGTGAACGTGCCGATGAGCGACGGCACGGCACTGACGGGCGACGTCATCTATCCGACGGACCCTGTCACCGGACAGCGCGCCAAGGGGAGGTTCCCCGTATTGCTCTCTCAGAATCCGTACGTCTGCGACACCACGGAGGGGAACCTGCGCGGCCTGGGACAGGGTGCCCTGGGCGATCCCGCCTACTTCGTGGAGCGCGGATACATCTACGCATCGGTCTGCGTGCGCGGCACGGGCCGCTCCGGCGGGGAGTTCGACATGTTCGGCCCCCGCGAGCGCCGTGACGGTGTCGAGCTGGTCTCATGGGCGGCTGACCGCCTGGCCGGATCCAACGGCACGGTCGGCCTGACGGGCTGCTCCTACCTGGGCACCAATCAGCTCCTCACCGCCTCGCTCCTCCCGCGCGGCTCCGCCGTGAAGGCCATGCTTCCGGCGTGCACCGGAGCGGAGACCTACCGGGAGGCGATGATCTCCGGCGGGATGCCCACCCAGACCCGTAACTACTTCGCCTATCTCGGTACACGGATGGGCCTGCGGGCGGGCGCGTACGGGGCGGAACTCGCCGCGAACGTGCAGCAGGGAGGCGACAAGGCGTACGCCGGGGAGTGGGCGAAGTACCGTACCCCCGGGGACCTGGCCGTCGGCATCGTACGGGCGGACATACCGACGCTGCTGTGGAGCGGCGACCTCGATATTTTCGCGCAAGGCTCCCAGGAGATGTACACCTACCTCCAGAACGCCTACTTCCACCGGCCCGTGCACACGAGCCCCACACCCGGACAGCGGACAACTCCCCGCTACCAGGCCTTCGTCGGCCCCGGGGGACACGGCGAAGGTCTGGACCGCACCGTGGCGCTGGACTGGTTCGACACCTGGCTCAAGGGCCGGCACACCGACCTCGGCTCCACCAAAACCCCGTTGCACCGCTACCAGCAGGGCACCGGCAACTGGGTCCACACCACCGCATTCCAGCAGGTCCGCACTTACACCCCCTACTACCTGGGCCGCGACGGCACTCTCGGCCCCGCCCGGCCGCGCTCCGCGGGCGGGGACCGGATCACCTACACCGAACCCTCCGCCGCCGACGGCCGACTCACCTACACCACGAAGCCCTTCCGCGAGGGTGCGGACCTGGCCGGTCCGATCAGCGCGCGCCTGTCGGCCAGTTCCACCGGCACGAACCTGACACTCATCGCCCGGCTGGACGACATCGCCCCCGACGGGACCGCCACGAAGATCACGTCCGGTTCACTCGTCGCGAGTCTGCGCGAGCTCGACACGGACCGGTCGTGGCGCGACACGAAGGGCGTCGTCATCCGCCCCTACGGCACGTTCACCGCAGACCGGTACGTGAGGCCGGGACGGGTGTACCCCCTGACGATCGGCCTCTCCCCCCGGGTCACCCGGCTGGCACCCGGCCACGCGCTGCGGCTGACACTCACCACCCAGACACCGAAGGCCGACTGCCTCACGGCGCTGGGAGTGGACCCCTGCTACCCCACCGACCCCCAGCAGCGGACCCTTCCAGGCACCTATACGGTCCACCACTCTCCCACCGCGCTCTCGGCGGTCAACTTGCCACTGGTCAGCAGCCCGGGCCGGGGATAGAACCGGCTGACCCGTCAGAGCGGCCGAGTCACCTGATCCACTCGGCTCTCGCCCGCCCGCGGACAGGCGCCGCGGGTTCTCATCGCGAACCCTGACGTACCGTCAGCAGATGGCGCCCCGGCCCCCGGCGGTCAACAACCCCGCGCAGGCCGGGATCACTTCTACATATGCCCACGACCGGTCGGGGCACTGCCGCGCGCTGCCTCCGCGCCGTCCGCCGACCGGGCGGTACGCGCGCCCAGAACATGACGCGGGCCCTGCTGAACCCGCACGGGTTCAGCAGGGCCCGCGTCGGCATCGCGGCCAGCCCTGGGACGGACGCCTACGGCTCGTCGACACAGGCATGTCCGGTCGATCGTGTGCGGAGCTGGACGGTGAGGGCTGCGGCGGCGGCGCTTGCCGCAATGGGTGGGCCCCACCTGGTACCGCGTGAGCCTGCTCATCGCCGTTCGACGCTGCTGCGCTTCTTGTCACGCTCTTCGCCGAAGGCCGAAAGCGGTCCACCGCGAGTCTCCTCGCACAGGCGGTCGCCCCGGCCGTCGGCCTTCCCCGGGGCCGCGGGCCTTTGCCCTGCCTCGTGACACACGCGCTGACCTGCGGCGCAAACGTAGCGCACGCCGAGATGCGCTAAGCGGTCAGACCGTGGTAGTGTCGCTTTAGCGCATCACGAGGTGCGTTAAAAGTGAGGGTGCTCATGCGGGTTCCGCAGTCCCCGGCTTGACGAAGCCGCCCCGCTCGGCCGCCTGCCCGCACGGAGTCCTGACTCCGGGCGGGCTGCGATCGGAATCCGCCTCATGTGAAGCCATGTGGGCGAACGGCGCACCGTACGGATTGCGGCGCGCGACACGCGGACACATGGCTGGCACCCGAACTCAGGTCGGCCGAAAGCCGGATACGCGCTTGAGCGACCGGAGCGGGCGGGCTGCGCCCCGTCCAAGCCGTTCCTGGAATTCCTGTCACCCCGTGGACATCCGTGAATCCGACCAAAGGGCGAATGTGGCGTTCACCTGCTCTGGAGGTAGAAACAATGACTGCTCAGGTCGCGCTGATCACCGGTGCCTCGTCGGGCATCGGCGCTGAGACGGCTCGCAAGATGAGAGCGAAGGGATTCACCGTCTACGGCGTCGCCCGGCGCACGGAACGGCTTGCCGCGCTCACCGACGGCGGAATCCGGACGTTCGAAATGGACGTGACCAACGACGACTCGGTCACCTCGGGGGTCAAGCGCGTCATTGACGAGGCCGGGCGTATCGATGTGCTGGTGAACAGCGCCGGCTACGGGTCGCTCGGCTCCGTGGAGGAGATCCCGCTCGATGACGGACGCCACCAGTTCGAGGTCAATGTCTTCGGGCCGATGCGTCTCACGCAGCTTGTGGTCCCGCACATGCGTGATCAGCGCTCCGGCCGGATCATCAACATCAGCTCGGTCGGCGGGAAGATCTACAGTCCGCTGACGGCTTACTACAACGGCAGCAAGCACGCGCTTGAAGTGATGAGCGACTGCCTGCGGTTCGAGCTCGCACAGTTCGGCATCGGTGTCGTCGTCGTCGAACCCGGTGGCACGAAGACGGAGTGGGGCTCGATCGCTGTCGCTCAGATCGAGAAGAACTCGGGTCATGGTCCGTACGCACGACAGGCCAAGGCCATGGCCGAGGGACTGGCTGCCGAAGGAGGGCAGGGGCAGCGGTACGTCCCGCCTTCGGTCGTGGCTGACATCATCGTGAAGGCAGCGACCACCAGGAAGCCCAAGACGCGCTACGCCGTCGGTTCCAGCACGAAGGCGGCCATCGCGCTTCGTCGGCTGCTGCCCGACCGCGCTTTCGACGCCATGATCTCGCGCACGTCCGGCGTTCCGCGCACCTGAATCCCAGACGGCACCGCAACGGGGCCGTTCTTGAAACGGCCGGACTGAGGCTGACGGGATCCCGTCTGATCATCATGATCAGGCGGGATCTTGTCGTTTCAAAGGTTTCCGAATCGGGTTCGCCCTGGTTTGGGAACCGGGGAACCGGGGAGCAGGGGGCCGGGAAGGTCCGGGTGGTGTCAGGTCGCTGGGCATGGCTCTGAAGTGCGGGTTATGGGACGGGTGGTGGCCTGCTCCGGCCCGTGAGCGGTGAGCGGTTGAGGCGCTCTGCTGGGATCTCGAAGATGTCGGCGGATGTGGCTCGTCTGGGGGCTGGCGGGTGTGGCGTCACTGGCCGAGGAAGTGGTCGTTGGCGACGGTGACGAGCAACGCGACCAGGATGGTCTGGGCGACGCGCCCATGGGCGAGCCTGTTCTTTCAAGAGTCGGTGAGGCGAGGTGACGTTTCGCCTCACCAGGGAAACGATCTTTAGGGCATATGTTCCAACCCAGGACGGCACCACTCGTGAACGCCCCCTGGTCATAGCGGCGACGCAGGCGACGCATCAGTCCCGTGCCGTCTCCATGAGGACCTCGAAGATCTGTTCTCGCCGAGCGAAGGAGTCATGTGTGAACACCGGACAGCCGCCGGTCACCGACCTGCACGAGCACTACCGGCGACTCCGCTCCAGCCGGCACTGGCTGGACGTGGCCATGTGCTGGACGGTGGTGGTCCCAGACAGCGGGAAAGCATTCACCCTGGACCAGATCGCCGCCCGGCTCGGCGGGGACACGTCACACCGGCTTCATGAGGCAGTACCACCCAGCGCCGTCATGCTCCCCTACGACGAGGACTATCCCGTGCTCGTCGATTGGTGCGGCTCCGCCGCCATGCTCTTGGAGGTCGACTACCTCGGATCAAGCCCCGCCGTACTCCAGCGGCTCAGCCAGGGGGCACGGGCCTACAGCGCCTGGTGGAACGTCAACAGCCATAACCGGCTGAGTTTCGCGGCCGGAGGCGAGCTCATCCTGACGATCGACGCGTTCGGTCCCGGGAGGCCGGAAGACCATGCCGGCATCGGTCGATGGCCTGAACTGCGGGAGATGACAGACTTCTTCGTCGACTTCGAGGAGCGCGACGAGGACTACGACTGGAAAGCCGCCATGCTCGCGGTCATCGACCACACCACAGGAGCAAGGCTGACCGGCGAGTGGCTGGAGCGACCACACCCGTACACAACGGTCCGTATGCCCGACGCGGCACGCTGAACCCCTGAATGCCCGGCTGGGAAGCGATCTTCGTCAGGGCGTCATCGCCGCTGCTCGACCGCACTCGTGAACGCCCCACCAGGGGCCGTTCCTGAGTTGTCTCAGGAACGGTTGACAGGATCCCGTTCGATCGCTTGGTTGGGCGAAAGCGGTGGCCCCTGGCGGAGGGCGCCGGTGGATAGGCTCCTCTGCCTGCCTCGCAGGCCTTGTGGTCCCGGATCGGGTGCGCCGGAGATCGACCCCCGGGCATCTTCGGCCGGGCGCTCGTGGCCGGTGCACCTGGAGCGGTGCCGCCACACGGTCAGCCGGGCCCGGTGGCTCCGGTGATCAGTACGAACAGCGGCAGGCCCATGTTGTGGATGGCGTGGACGGCCACCGCGGGCCAGATCGAACCGCTGCGGCGCATCACCTCGGCGGCGATGACGCCCACCACGAGCGCCGTGGTCATGGCGAGGTTGATGCCGTGGAAGAGGGCGAAGACCACCGAGCTGGACAGGACGCCGACGACGGGCCCGTAGCGCAGCAGGGCGTTGGCGACGACACCGCGGAAGAGGAACTCCTCGCCGATGGGGGTGAGGACGGACAGGAAGGCGAAGGTCAGGATCAGGGGCAGCACGCCGCCGCCGGCCGCGTCGTAGTACGAGCCTTGGGGATCGGCGTCGAACCCGATCAGGTTGATGACGGCGTAGTTCACCACGCCCTTGAGCACGAACGCGACCACGCCCGCGACCACGCCGATGCCCATCCAGCGCCAGGTGGTACGGCGCACGCCGAAGACGCCCCAGGAGCGGATGCGGATCAGCATGGCCGCGGCGAAGCCGATGAGGCAGACGATGCCCGACCAGGCGGCCAGGGTCAGCCCGTACACCACCCCGTCCAACCCCAGCCCCAGCGGGCCGAAGAACGGAGTCACGGCCACGGCGGCGGCCGCCGCGAGCAGGCCGACCGCGATCTCGGGCCAGCCCGGCCGCGCCGGGGAAGTGGTACCGGCCGGGTCCGGCTGCCGCGGGTGGTCTGCATGGTCAGTCGACATGGTGGTGAACTCCTTGCTTTCTGGTTTCGATGGGGGTCGCCGGGTCCGGCGTGTGGCGTCCGGCGCGTACCGGCCGGTGTGGTGTCGTCCGCGCCCGAGGGTGATCCGTGCCGATCGCCGTCATCGGCGCGGCTCCCAGCGGAAGATCCGGGAGGCCAGTGCGACGGCGACGACGACCCAGCCCAGGGTGGGCGCCAGGAGGATCAGGGAGTCCGCGAGAGGGGCGCCGCCGTTCCAGGCGTTGAGGACCAGTTCGGTGGCCGAGCCGCCCGGAAGCAGCCGTTTGAGCAGGGTGAGCTCCTCGGTGCCGGTGATCCCCACCCAACTGGTCACGGCGATGGTGCCGAGGCTGACGGGCAGTGTGGTCACCTGGGCGTGTTCGGGGGAGTTCGTCACTCCCGCGGTGGCCAGTCCCAGGCCGAGCATCATGATCACCATCGAGAGGGTGGCCGCCACCAGGAGGAGGACGTTGTCCGGTTCGCCGGTGACCACGGCCAGCGCGGTCATGATCACGGCCACCTGGACCAGCGAGATGACGGTGATCGGGAGGAGCAGCCCGGAGAGGATGGCGGCGTCGCCCGCCGCGGTGGAGCGCAGCCGCTTGAGGAAGAGGTTCTGCCGACGTGAGGCCAGGGTGGTGACCGCGGTGGTGTAGAGCCCGAACGCCCCGACGGTGAACATGACCACCGCCGCGATGTATCCGAGGCTGCCCAGGGCCGCGAAGCCCTCGTGCTGGTAGATGAAGACCGCGCTGACCGCCGCGGGCATGAGGAGACTGGTGACCAGGATCAGCCGGTTCCGGAAGATCTGGATCAGCTCACTGAGAGCGATCGAGAGCATGGCGAAGGTCCTTTTCGCTGGGAGGGGTCCGGGGTTAGGGCTGGTCGCTGTCGAGGGCGCGGAAGACGTCGTCGAGCCGGGTCGGTCCGGCCTGGAGCTCTCGCAGCTCCACCGCGTGGTCCTGCGCCCAGCGGAGCAGGGTGTGCAGGTCTTTCTGCAGGCCGAAGGTCTCGATGAGGAACCTCCCGTCACCCTCGCTGGTGGCCTGCAGCGGTAGCGCGGGCGCGGGGGGCGCGAGGGAGAAGCGGATGGCGGCCGGTAGCGTCCGCGTCAGCTCGGAGACGGTTCCCTCCCGGTGGAGGGCGCCCTTGTGCATGAGGCCGATGCGGTCGGCGCGCTGCTGTGCCTCTTCCAGGTAGTGCGTGGTGAGCACGACGGTGGAGCCGTCTTCGCGCAGCTTGTCCACGGCGTCCCACAGATCGTCCCGGGACTGGATGTCCAGACCGGTGGTGGGCTCGTCCAGGAAGATCAGCTCAGGTGTTCCGTACACGGCGGTGGCGAAGTCCAGGCGTCGTTTCTCGCCGCCGGAGAGCTGGGACACCTTGGTGCCGGCCTTGCGGGTGAGGTCGACGACGCCGAGCACGCGGTCGACCTGGTCGGTGCGCCGCGTGAGTTTCCCGATCAGCCGGACCGATTCCCGCACCGTCAGGTCCGGCGAGAATCCGCTCTCCTGCAGCATGATGCCCATCCTGGGCCGCACGGCGTGCCGGTCGCGCGGGCTCTTCCCGAAGACCCGCACGGTGCCCGAGGTGGCGGCGCGGTGGCCTTCGACGGTCTCCAGGGTCGAGGTCTTCCCCGCCCCGTTCGTGCCGAGCAGCGCGTAGAGCTCTCCGGGCCGTACCTGGAAGGACAGGTCCTTCACGGCGTGGAAGTCGCCGTAGGTGAGGTTCAGGCGTTCAACGTCGATCACTGGTGTCGAGGTCATGTTGTCGATCCCAGCAGCCGCCGCGCCTGCCGGGCAGTGCGACCACGTCATGACCTCGCCATGACATTCCTTGGGTGAATATATGACGCAGCGTCACTGGTTTCACCACGGAACCGGAAGAATACTGGGCAGACCCCGCTGTTCGATCCTGGAGAGCCACCCGTGGACACCGAAGCCCCGCGCGTTCCGCCGATCGTCTTCCTTGTGGTCTGCGCGGCGTTCTTCCTCGCCGGTCTCAGGTCCGACGGCGTGGAGTCGTGGCCGATGTGGACGGCCGCGATCCTCGTCGTGGCGAGCGCTCTGCCCGGTTTCGCCCGGCCCGACGGTTTCGCGGCCCGGTGAGGCCGGCTCGGGCAGGGGCACCCACGATGTCCGAGCGCACCGAGAGGACGCGGGGACGGCTGCGCAGGCTCAACCTCGTCATGTTCCTGCCGCTGCTCGCCGTCGTGGGGGCGCTGCTGGTGGCGATGGACGCCGCGAACTGGTGGCAGGCCGCTGTCCTGGGGGTGGGCGTGGTCGCGGCCCTGGTGACCTTCGTACAGTGGGCGGCGCGCGACATCTCCCGCGTCGCGTTCCCCTGCCTGGTCGTCACCGCGGCCGTATGGGCCCTCGGCGCGCTGGTGATGGGCAGTGACACGGCGTTCTACGGCATTTTGATCGTGGGCTCCCTCACCGTCCCCCAGCTGCCGCGCCACCGAGGCTGGGCGGCCCTGGCGCTGATCGTCTACGTCGCCGCGGTGGGCGCGGCGAGACTGCTGGTCACACAGGAGGACGTCTCCGGTGTTCTGATCGGATACGTCATCGTTCCCGCGGGCGTCACCGCGGTGATGACCGGCCTGATGTTCCCCAACCAGAGGTTCTACGGCCTCGTCGCGGAGCTGGAGGAGGCGCGGGAACGCGAAGCCGAGGTGGCCGTCATCCGGGAACGCATGCGTTTCGCCAGTGATCTGCACGACATCCAGGGCCACACGCTGCACGTGGTGAAGCTGAAGATCGCGTTGGCCCAGAAGCTGGTGCACAGCGACGCCGAACGGGTGGAGCAGGAGCTGCGCGAGGTGCACGCCCTGGTCAGTGACACCATCACCCAGACCAAGGAGCTCGCCTACGCTCAGCGGCGGCTCAACCTGTCCGCGGAGCTGGAGAACGCGAAGAACCTCTTCGAGGCCGCGGGCATCCGCGTACGCGTCGACCGTGAGGCCGAGGTCGACGCGCACACGGGCGAGCTGCTCGGCCAGGTTCTGCGCGAGACGACGACCAACATCCTGCGGCACGCGCAGGCCGAGCAGGTGCGCATCACCCTGTCGGAGTCGGGCATCGCCATCGTCAACGACGGCGTACGGGAGACTCCGCCTCCCGAACTGCGGGGGCTCGCCACGCTCAGGGAACGGGTGATGAGCAACGGAGGCGAGCTGACGGTGGAGCAGAAGGACGGGCGTTTCCTGACGGCCGCGGCATTCCCGCACGGCCGTTCGGACACTGCTCTCTGAAGAGGGGAAGGACGATCGATGACCACCGTGGTACTCGCCGACGACGAGGCGCTCCTGCGCAAGGCGCTGGCGGCGCTGCTTCCCCTGGAGGGTGAGATCACCGTGCTCGCCGAAGCGCAAGAAGGTGAGGAGGCCGTCCAGGCCACGCTGCGGCACCGGCCCGACGTGCTCGTCATCGATCTGGAGATGCCCGGTATGGATGGGCTCGCCGCCGTCGCGGAGATCCGCCGTGCGCGGCCGGAGCAGGTGATCCTCATGCTGACCCGCCATGCCAGGCCCGGGGTGCTGCGCAAGGCGCTGAAACTCGGGGTGCAGGGCTTCGTCAGCAAGTCCGCGGAACCGGCGCACATCGTCTCGGTCATCGCGACCCTGCACGAGGGCAAGCGATGGATCGACCCGGACGTCTCCGCCCTCGCCGTCATCGACGACTGCCCGCTCACCGACCGCGAGATCGACGTGCTGCGAGCGACCCGCGAAGGCTACTCGGTCGCCGACATCGCCACCCGGCTCCACCTGGCGGAGGGCACGGTACGCAACTACCTTTCGAACGCGATGCAGAAGACCCAGACCCGGACCCGGCACGAAGCGGCACGGTACGCGCGCGAGCACGACTGGCTGTGAGCGCCGACGGCGGAGAATGACGCCTCCGGGCCGATGGCGATCGCGTTCTGGACCCTGCGCGGAGACTTCTCCCCGGCCTGGTGGATACCGAACCTCTACCTCATGCTCTTTCCCGTCCCGGGGATCATCCGTCTCACGGCTCGCACGAGGGGATTGGCGCCACGACATCCGGATGCCGCGGGCGGCGACCGATCCCGCCGCGAGGGGCCTCGGGAGGAGCGTCGGCGTTTTCTCACGGGAAACGATCAGGCCGATTCCGGGAAGCGATCTTCAGGTGAACATCTCACCGGAGGCCGTTCTTGGGCCGGCTCAGGAACGGTTGACGAGATCCCGTCGATTTCGTCGTTTCCTGATCGGGCTCGGCCTCGTGGCTTGAAGCATCAGTGGCTTGGAGCATCATCGGAGTGACTGGATCGCCCGGCGGGTCGGGCGTGTGGTGGTCACCTCGGGGGCGGCCCTCACCGTGATGCCGTGCCGTACAGCGGTCGCCGCCGTGGCGTCATCGCGCTGTGAGATACCGGCTGACCTGCGAGAACGAGGTATCCTGCAAGGGAGCCGAGTGCCTCGTGGTGAGGGGGAGGACACGTGGCGACGCTCTTGTCGATCAATGTCGGCCTGCCCGAGGACGTTCCGTGGCACGGAACGACGGTGCACACCGGGGTGTGGAAGCGCTCCGTGGCCGGGCCGCGCACGGTACGCCGTCTGAACATCGACGGGGACGGCCAGGGAGACCTTCAGGGGCACGGCGGCGAGCATCGCGCGGTGCTGGTCTACCAGATCGACTCCTACCGGCACTGGCAGGAGGAGTTCGGCCGCGACGACTTCGTCTACGGGCAGTTCGGGGAGAACTTCACGGTCGACGGGCTGCCCGACGACGAGGTGTGTGTCGGCGACCGCTACCGCGTCGGGGAGGCGGTGTTCGAGGTCACCCAGCCCCGGGTCACCTGCTACCGGGTGGGCCTGCGGATGAACGAGCCGCGGATGGCGGCCCTGCTGGTGTCCCACCGGCGTCCCGGGTTCTACCTCCGGGTGATCACCGAAGGGCGGGTGGAGGCGGGCGACGAGATCGTCAAGGTCGCCTCCGGTCCGGAGGCGATGTCCGTGGCGGAGATCGACGCCCTGCTCTACCTGCCGGGGCACCCCCGCGACCGGCTGGAGCGGGCGCTGCGCATCCCCGCGCTGAGCGAGGGCTGGCGGGCGTCCCTGCGCGCCCTGCTCGACCGGCCCGACGACAAGGGTACGGAGAAGGAACCGGCGGGAAACCCGGGGCTGGCACCCGCCGCGGCCGGGCCGCCGCCCGCCTGGCCGGGGTTCCGGCCGCTGCGGATCACCCGGATCGACGCCGAGAGCCGCAGCGTGTTCTCGCTGACCCTGGAGGCCCCCGGCGGAGAGCCGCTGCCCGCCGCCCTGCCGGGCCAGTTCCTCACCGTACGGCTGCGCTCCGAGAACGGCGGCCCACCGGTCATCCGCAGCTACTCGCTGTCCGGCCCTCCCGACGCCGGTCGCTACCGGATCAGCGTCAAGCAGGAGCCCGGGGGCGCCGCCAGCACCTACCTCCGTACCCACTCGCGTGTCGGCGACCTTCTCGACGTGGCGGCGCCGCGCGGCACGTTCACCCTGCGAGAGGGCGACGCCCCGGTCCTGCTGCTCTCGGCGGGCATCGGCGCGACCCCCGTCCTCGCCATGCTGCACGCCCTCGCCGCCGCCCGCTCGACCCGTGAGGTGTGGTGGCTGTACGGCACGCGCGACGGCACGGAACACCCGTTCGCCGCGGAGAGCCGCGACCTTCGCACCCTGCTTCCCAACGCGCACGAGCACGTCTGCTACAGCCACCCCGCGCCCGGCGACCGCGAGGGAGCCGACTACGACACGGTGGGACGGCTGTCGGTCGAACTCCTCGGCCGCCTCGGCGTCCCGCACGCCGCCGACGCCTACCTTTGTGGTCCTCCCGCCTTCATGCGCGACCTGCCGCCCGCCCTCGTCGCCTCCGGACTCGCCCCCGCGAGCGTCCACACGGAGGTCTTCGGCGCGCAGGCGGCGCTGACGCCGGGGGTGACCCCGGCAGCCGCCCGCCCCCCGCACCCGCCCCCCGGCGCGCCGGGAACCGGGCCCGCCGTCACGTTCGCGCGCAGCGGCCTCACCGTCCCCTGGAACCCCGCCTACGCGAGCCTGCTCGACCTCGCGGAGGCGTGCGATGTGCCGACCCGCTGGTCGTGCCGTACCGGGGTCTGCCACACCTGCGAGAGCGGCCTGCTGTCCGGCACGATCGGCTACTCGCCGGAGCCGGTGGAGGCCCCCGCCGACGGCAACGCGCTGATCTGCTGCTCGCAACCCCGCGAGGACCTCATCCTCGACCTCTGACGCCCTCGCCCGCCGTTTTCGGCCACGTACGCCGGTTTCGATCCTGACGTCCTGGCCCACCGGTGAGGACGCCGGTGGCGTCGGTGATCAGGTGATGTCCGCGTCTCCCTTTCAGGGCTGTGACGTGGGAGGAGTCCACCGCTGCCCGGGGACGGAGAATCGGTGGCCCGCGCCGACCAGGTATTGAGCGGTGGCAAGCGCGACAAAGGCTGACATACAGACCACCACCTGAGTTCGATTTCGGTAGTTTGACTAGCTCTGAACCACCGATATCGCAACAGAAGGGACTGGGCAACGTGGTCGACGACCCCGGTTTGAAGGCGCTGGGCGAGGCCGCTCGCCTTTCCCCGGACAACCTGCCCCTGCGCCGGCACCTGGCCGAGCAGCTGCTGAGCAAGGGGTACCTGGCCGACGCGGAGGCCGAGTTCCGCGCCGCGCTCGTGCTCGCGCCCAAGGACCCGGACATCACGGCCGGGCTGGCCGAGGCGTTCGTCCGGCAGAGCTCGTACGGGGAGGCGCTGTCCGCGCTGGAGCCGCTGCTCGCCCTGGGCGGATACCCGCCGCGCGTGGGGATACTGGCGGCCCGTGCCCTGCTGGGTGAGGGGAGCGTGCACAAGGCGGCCTACCGCTACCACGAGGCGGTCTCGCGTGACCCGTCCGTCGCGGACGCCGACCTGGCGGCCCGCCTGGTGATCCCGCTGCCCGCCGCCACCGCGCCATCCGCGCCACCTGTGTCACCCGCGCCGCCCCAGCCCGCCGGGACCGCGTACCTGGGGCCTTCCTCGGCGACCCACGAGCGGTCCAGCGCTGAGGTCGAGCGGTCGGCCTCCAGTTTCGCCGACGTCGCCGGGATGGACGAGGTCAAGGAGGCGCTCCGGGTCAAGCTGCTGCTGCCCGTCCAGCAGCCCGAGCTGTTCGCCGCCTTCGGCAAGCGCGCCGGGGGCGGCGTCCTGCTGTACGGGCCGCCGGGAGTCGGGAAGACGCACCTGGCCAGGGCCGCCGCCGGTGAGCTCGGCGCGGCGTTCGTGAGCGTCGGGCTGGCCGACATCCTCGACATGTACATCGGCTCCAGCGAGCGGAACCTGCGCGCCACGTTCGACCTGGCCCGCCGCCACCGGCCCTGCGTGCTGTTCTTCGACGAGGTGGACGCGCTGGCCGCGCGCCGCTCCGACATGCGGCAGGTGCACAGCCGTCAGCTCGTCAACCAGTTCCTGTCGGAGCTGGACGGTGTCGACCAGAGCGCGAACGAGGGCGTCCTGGTGCTCGCCGCCACGAACGCGCCCTGGTACATCGACGTGGCGTTCCGCCGTCCTGGCCGGTTCGACCAGCTCGTCTTCGTACCGCCGCCGGACGCGGAGGCGCGGGCGGCGATCCTGCGCATCCTGTGCCGTGACAAGCCGCTGGCGGAGGTCGACTTCGGCGCGGTGGCCAAGGTCACCGACCAGTTCGTCGGCGCCGACCTCAAGGGTCTGGTGGACCGGGCGGTCGAGGTCAAGCTGCAGGAGTCGATCCGCGCGGGCCGGCCGATCCCGCTGTCCACCCGCGACCTGCTGGCCGCGGCCAAGGCGACCAGGCCCACGGCGGTACGCGAGTGGATGGCCACCGCGCGCAACTACGTGATGCACGCCAACGAGTCGGGCGCCTGGGACGAGCTCATGCCCTGGATCCAGCGCAAATGGTGAAGACGGACGACCCGCTGGCGCGGGCACAGCTGTTACTGCAGATGGGCCGCCCCGCGGACGCCGAGCGCGAGCTGCGCGGCGTCCTCGCCGAGAAGCCCCAGCACATCGGCGCGCACGCGCTGCTGGGCCTGGCGCTGGTCCAGCAGGGCCGTACGGGCGAGGCGCTGGAGGAGTCGCGCGAGGCGGTGGGGCTCGCGCCCGACAACTGGATGCCGCACTACCTGTCCGGCCAGGTGCACTACCGGGCGAGGCTGGTCGAGGAGGCCGCCCGCGCGGCCACCGCCAGTCTCGCCCTCCATCCCGAGTACGCCCCCTCCTGGGAACTGCTGGCGCGCGTGCACATGACGCGGCGTAACTGGGCCCAGATGGCCGAGTGCGCCGGCCGCGGCCTCGGGCTGGAGCCGCAGGACGCCGACCTGGCCGCCCTGCTGGCGATCGCGCTGACCATGCTCGGGCGGCACGAGCAGGCCAGGGCCGTCGCCGCCCAGGCCGTGGGCAACGACCCGGAGAGCACGCGGGCGCACTGGGCCTACGGCCGCGCCGCGCTGGCCGCCGGTGACCCGAGGACCGCCGCCGAGTCCTTCCGCGAGGTGCTCCGCCTGGACCCGGGCTTCGAAGCGGCCAGGGACTCCCTGGTGTTCGCGCTGAAGGAACGCAATCCGGTCCACCGGACGCTGTCGCGGCTGCGGCGGCGGTTCGTGGTCGGCTGGAGGACGCTGTTCCTGCTGCCCGCGCTGCCGCCGGTCATCCTGGTGTTCGTGATCGTCGCGCTGCTGCACTGGGCGGCGTGGATCGCCGAGTCCTGGACCACGCTCCGCCTGGCCAGGGCCAAGGCCACCCGGCTGCTGTTCGAGGGCGCCGCGGCCCGGGTGTCCATGCTCTGCCTGGGCCTGCTGGCGGTGGGCGCGACCCTGCTCGGCCTGGGTGTCGGGCTCGGCGAGGAGGTGCTCGGGGCGGCCGGGGTGGCGACCATGGCGCTGATCACCCCCGTCCAGGAGGCCGCCCACACCGGTTCCCCGGCCGGGCGGCGCGTCCTGTACGGCTGGGCGATCCTCCTCACGGTGGCGGCCCTCGGCACGCTGGTCACCTCCGTCTTCCCCCCGGTTCTCCTCACGACCTACGCCGCGCTGGCCACGATCTGGATCGCGGCGGGCGTACGGAAGATCTTCCGCCCCCGCCGGGAGGTCTAGGGCGCTCGGGCGGCGGGGGCCGTTCCCGAGCCGACTCGGGAACGGCTGACGAGATCCCGTTCGATCGGGCGGGATCTCGTCGTGAGGTGAACGCCCGGGCCGCTCCCCAGTCCAGTGAGGTGATCCTGAGTTCACGCCGCGTCGCGCCCGGCTCCATCGTCCCGTGACGACCGGGTGCTGTTCCTGTCGGTGGCGGTTGACAGCATGACGACATGACCATGCGGCCTCTCGACATCTCCTGGCTCCGCGGCGAGTACGCCGAGGAGTGCTACAGCTTCATCTACGTCCGTGCCACGCCCGAACAGGTGGTCGCCCGCCTCGGCGGCCGATGGGAGGACTTCACGCCGGGCCCCTTCCCCGACGATCCGGATTACTACTCACGCTCCGAGAAGCCGCTCGGCGTCACCCCCATCGGCGACTGGACGTTCGTTTTCGACTCCGACTGGCTCGGCACCCGCGAGGACGTGATCACCGAACTCTCCAGGGGCACCCGCCTCGTCTCCCAAGCCGCTCTCGGCATCAAGGACATGGACTACTTCCACTGGTGTGAGGACGGCGAGATCCGATTGGCCTGGGGCGGCGACGACGGAGATCCGACGGAGATCCCGGACGAACTCGTGGACGCGATGACGGAGATCGACAGGCTCTACCCGTCGGGTCCCCGGCTCTACCGAGGGCCCGCCTTCCTGCTCGTCGAGCACCTGACCGGGATCAGGGCGACGGAGCGGCTGCTGAAGGGCACCACGTTGATGTGGGGCGTCGTCCCAGAACCGACCACCTCGTAATTCTGGTCGGATTGGTGATTTCAAGGTCCTTGGTGTGGCCCATGCGAGCCGGTGGTGTGACCTCGTATGTGACCTCGGACGGAGGCGTGGATGTCCGACCGTGGGCGGATGCCGCGTGATCTGGTGAGGCGATAGCGTCCCATCATGGAACGGGCTGGATGGCGGCGCGGTGGAAGGGGCGTCACCGACGCGGCGGTGGCGGTCGCCGTGGCGCTGCTCGTCAGGTACGCCATCGTCGATCCGCCGGGGCCGTCGTCACCGTGGCCCGCGTGGTCGGCCTGGCTGGTGGCGGCGGTCCTGAGCCTTCCGATCGCCGTCCGGCGGCACCGGCCGCGGGCCATGCTCGCCGTCGCGTGCGCCGCGGGCACGGGGGTGACCGTGGCCGGTGCCGTCGCGGCGGGCGCGATCTGGCTGACCTTCGTGCCGACCGTGCTCGTGCTGTACCCGGTGGCCACCACCGTCTCGATCGCCTGGTCGGTGGCGGGCCTGGCGGCCTGCCTGTCCGCCGCGGTGACCGCGATCCTGATCTTCTACGCGCAGGTGTTCCCCGGTCTCGCGCTCGCGGCGGCGCCCAGCGAGCTACCGGCGGCCTGGCCGATCGAGATCGGTACGATCGGGGTGCTCCTGACCGTCACGTGGGCCCTCGGGACGGCCGTGCGCTGGAAGCGGGACACGACCGCCCGCCTCGTCCGCCACCTCGCCGACGCCGCGGTGACCGACGAGCGCAGGCGCATCGCCCGCGAACTGCACGACGTCATCGGCCACAGTATGAGCCTGATCGCCGTCAAGGCCACCGTCGCCAACCACGTCGCCGACGCCCGCCCGCAGGAGGTACGCGCCGCGCTGGCCGTCATCGAGCAGACCAGCCGCAGTACGCTCACCGAGATCCACCGGGTGCTCGACCTGCTGCGTTCCGACGGCGATCCCCGGCGGGACCCCGTGCCCACGCCCGGCATGGCCGACCTGCCCGAGCTGGCCGCCCACGCCCGTTCGGCCGGGGTCGAGGTGGAGCTGACCGTCCGCGAGGAGGCCGCGCTGCCCGCCGCGGTCGCGATGTCGGTGTACCGGATCGTGCAGCAGGCCCTGACCAACGTCGTCACCCACGTGGGGCCGACCCGCTGCGCGGTCACCGTGGACGCCGACAGGCGGGAGGCGGTGATCGAGGTCGTCGACGACGGCCCCCGCCACGGCCGGCCGCCGCGCGCGAGCGGCGGCGAACACGACGGACACGGCGGACACGGCCTGGTCGGCATGCGGGAACGGACCAAGATGTACGGGGGCGCGTTCGACGCGGGGCCCCGGCCAGAAGGAGGCTTTCGCGTGTCGGCTCGACTGCCCTACGACCCGGACGGCACCGCGGCATGAGCGTCGACGACACGGGTGCCGGACCGCACGACTCGTCCCCGCCCGTCCGGGTCCTGCTCGCCGAGGACCAGGCCCTGATCCGCGACAGCCTCAAGGTCCTCATCGACGCCACACCGGGGCTGACCGCGGTGGGTGAGGCGGGCACCGGTGCCGAGGCCGTGCTCCTGGCCCGCCGGCACCGGCCCGACGTCGTCCTGATGGACGTGCGGATGCCGGACATGGACGGCATCGAGGCGACCCGGCGCATCCACGCCGACCCCGCCTGCGCCGACGTGCGCGTACTGATCCTCACCACGTTCGACCTGGACGAGTACGTGTACGCGTCGCTGCGGGCGGGGGCGAGCGGCTTCCTGCTCAAGAGCGCCACGGCGGCCGAGCTGCTCGCCGCCATCCGGGTCGTCGCCTCCGGCGAGGCGCTGCTCGCACCCACCGTCACCCGCCGGCTCATCACCGAGTTCCTGCGGGGCCCTCATTCCACCCGGGTCGTACGGGGCCTCGATGACGTCACCCCGCGCGAACGCGAGGTGCTCACCCTCATCGGCAGGGGGATGTCCAACGCCGAGATCGCCGAGCACCTGCACCTCACCGTCGGTACGGTCAAGACCCACATCGGCCGCCTCCTGGCCAAACTGCGGGCCCGGGACCGGGCTCAGCTCGTCATCGCCGCCTATGAGGGCGGGCTCATCGTTGGTTCGGACGGCCATCGGTGACCGGTCCGCCCCTCTCCGGACGTCCGTCGGCCGCTCCCGGGACGGTCGGCACCGGTCCGGATCGTCATCCTCTCGGGCCGAAGCCCGTCATGAGGACGTGCACGCCGATGAGGACGGCGACCCAGATCATGGCGCGTCTGGTCGGCGGGGGGCCGCCGCGCAGCAGCGAGACGCCCAGGGGGATGAGGGCGACGCAGAGGCCGCCCACGGCGACGAAGGACTGCGGTTCGGTGCCTTTGAGCGTCCCGAGCGCGAGCGCCGACATCAGGCCGAGCGCGATCGAGCGGCCCAGGCCCAGGGCGCCGGACCGGTAGGCGCCGACGGCCAGCACGACCCAGCCGAAGAAGGCGGGCCCGGACAGGGACCTGAACGGGTGCCAGACCGTGTCCCGCCATGCCAGGTAGTAGCCGTCGATGCCGGTGAGCATGGTCCGCAGGCCGAGGGCGTCGGTCAGGTGGAAGGCCAGGTGGTCGGTGCCGAACTGGAAGGTCCGGGTGAACAGGCCGACGATCACCAGGCAACCGCCCCACAGTCCCCACAGCGGGTTGGTGGTGGCGATCCGCTGTGCCAGCGTCATGATCGCCGGCCACAGCAGCACGAACCCGCTGGCGAAGCAGGCGTAGGCGGCGGTGACGAGGGCTGGATGCCGGGTGTAGGCGGTGAGCTGGTAAGGGACGAAGTAGTAGAACGGGGAGCGCAGGAGAGTCCCGGCCATGATCAGGGTAGGACCGCCGATCAGCGAGATGACGCTCACCCACCGGCCGGGAAACGGGGGTTGGCGGTCCAGGTTGGCGGCGGCGTTGGCGGCCCGCCGGTCCGCGCCGGCCCGCCGCCATCGCGTGATGCGCCCGCCAGGATCAATCTTCATGGATCGCCGCCCGCCCTGTCCGTGTCGGTGCGCCCGGACCGGTATGTCGGGGCACACCAAGATGGTGCGGGGCGACGCGGGGGGCGCGCGTCTGGCTCGGGTCGCATCTTGGCGGGCGGGTACGAGCAGGTGGTGCGACCCCAGACGGACGTACGTGTCCGACCGTGGGCAGATGCCGGGTGATCCGCTGAGGCGATAACCTCGCGCCCTGGAGGGAGCGGCGGCCCGTCGCCGAAGAGCGTCACGGCAGTCCCTGGCCGGGGTTCTCACGGCCGTAGCCGTCGCGTCGCGGGTGACTTCCGCTCGTACGGCACCACGGCGGAAGCCGCGCGGTTCGTCATACGCCCGGGGCCGAACCCGGGGTCGGGCCCGAGCGGGACGGTACACACGCTGGGGGCCGCAGGCCGAAGCGGTCATGAGCACGCGCCCCCGGTTCGGCTCCTCGGGGGCCGGAGGGGCGCGTGCGTCTCACAGGGTCACGCGTAGAGGCTCACGCGTAGAGGAAGTAGTAGCGGTAGCGGTTCTCCCACTCGCATGAGTAGTCGTCCCACCAGTCCTGGGTGACGCCCTGAGTTCCGATCCGCTCGCACTCCGAGTGTTCCTTGAAGACACCGGCCAGCCTCTCGGCGTGTGCCGGGGCGGCGCCGATCGTCAGCGACACTCCGAGAACCATGACGGCCGAGACGAGAACAGCGCGTACCTTTCGCATTCGTCCTCCTGTGACTGGGGAGATCATGAAGCTGGACATTACCACTCATCACGCGTCAGGAAAATTGTCACGTTCGGATCGGCCGCGGGGAGGAGCTGAAACGTCCGGCGGCGTTGTCGCCCGATGACACATGTTTCACCGGTGTTTACCGCCGGTAAAGCCGGTATTGCTTCCCGGGTCGTCTGTTCTCGGCGGGTTCCGGCTTCCGTCCAATTCCAGACGTGGCGGTCGCGAAAGGCCTCGCAGGCGCGTATCCGACTGCCTGTGCATGCCATGGATGCTCTGTGCTGCCTTCGTCCTGCATGATCTGTAAAGTACGATTTATGCCGCTTTTCCTGTTCGATGGAAACGACACGCAGAAAACTTTGACCATCGTCACTTACGTGTCATATCGTCGCCCCGCCCATATCGATGTAAGCCGCGACACTCGACCAGGACGTTGTTCTCGCAGGCGCTACGGTCAGCGTGCCGGTCGCGGCTGCCCCGGCACGGGAGAAGACACGGACGGTCACCGGGGAAGCGGCGATCATCCGACCCGACCGGAGTCGTACCATGCAAGCTCGAATCCGCACGGCCGCGATTGCCGGCATGGCGATGACCATGCTGGCCGTCCTCGGCGTGTCGGCGGCCTACGCGCCGCCGGCTCACGCCATGCAGGTGATCACTGACATCGCTTACGCACCCGCACAACCGGCTGGGAGCAGGGGACACCTGCTGGACCTCCACCTGCCGTCCACCGGCATGACGCCCCGGCCGCTGCTGATCTGGCACACCGGCTCGGCGTGGACGAGCGACGACGGCAAGGCAGGCGCGGACGCGATCGCGAGCATCTTCAACCCGCTGGGCTTCGCCGTGGCCGGCGTCAGCGTCCGGTCCAGCGGTCAGGCGATCTTCCCGGCCCAGGTGCACGACATGAAGGCGGCCATCCGCTGGCTGCGCGCGAACGCCGCCACCTACAACCTCGACCCCAATCGCTTCGCGATCATGGGCGACTCCTCGGGGGGCTGGCTGACGGAGATGGCCACCCTGTCCGGTGGCGTGGCGGCGATGGAGGGCACCGTCGGCACGACCGGCGTCTCCAGCGCCGTGCAGGTGGGAATCGCCTTCTACAGCCCGACCGACTTCCTGCAGATGAACGCGCAGAACCTGCCGACCGGCGGGCTCGACCACAACTCCCCGGCCTCCCCGGAGTCCCTCCTGGTCGGCTGCCCGATCCAGACCTGCCCGGCCACGGTGGCCCAGGCCAATCCGATGACCTACGCCGACGCCAACGACCCGCCGCTGATGTTCCTGCACGGCCAGGCAGACTTCCTGGTCCCGCACGGGCAGAGCGTCCTGCTCTACAACAGGATCAAGGCCCAGTGCGGCAAAGCCACGTTCGTCTCGGTGCCCGCCGCGGACCACATGATGCCCCAGATCATGGACCCCGCCCAGTACGGCCTGCAGACCGTCCGCACCACCACCGGCTGCGGCGAGACCGTCGGCACCGGCACGTTGAACCCCACCTGGCCCAACTTCACGACCTTCCTGCGCAGCGGGCTCAAGATGGGCACCTCCTGCGAGGTCACCTACTCCAACGGAGTCTGGAACGGCGCCTTCAACGGCAGCGTGTCCGTCAAGAACACCGGCACGACCCCCATCGACGACTGGACCCTGACGTGGGCCTGGTCGGGCAACCAGAACATCACGACCGCCTGGAACGCCGCGGTGACCCAGGTCGGCACCCAGGTGACGGCCCGTGACGCCGGCCACAACTCCTACATCGGCCCCGGCTCCAGCCAGAGCTTCGGCTTCGCGGCGACCGCCACCGGGACGAACGTCATTCCGGCCCAGTTCAAACTCAACAACATCGTCTGCACGAGAGTGCCCGCCTGAGACGACGCGCCGGGCCCGAGCCGAACAGGCGAAGGCCCGGCGCCGTTCTCCGGATTCTGGACCGTTACATTCGGGAAAACCGCCGCGTGTAGCGGAAAGACGCATTTCCGGAGTCCAGTACGTTCCGTCGAAACCCGATCACGGAATGTCGCCGACCAGATAGCCGGCTTTCATATTGCTTTCCCCGACGAGCCGCCCCTATTGTTGCCCCTGACGGCTCGTCGGCCTATTTTCCGTTGTTTTCATTGACCGGCCGGAGCCGCTTGATATCCCGGGGCCCGAAATAAATCGGATAAGCCGCCTTCCGCTGCCCGAAGGCCGTTGTCCGGGATCGTCGATGAGTTGATGAGTTAGGGGACGTGTGCGTACATCCAACATGTTCGTCAGGAGCCTTGGCGTTTATGTGCCTGACAGCGTGAGTGTCGAGCAGGCGGTTCGTGAGGGCTGGTACCCGGCCGAGGAGGCCGAGAGGTTCCAGCAGATCGGCGCGGCGGTGGCCGGTGACATGTCCGCGCCCGAGATGGCGCGGCTCGCGGTCCTGGACGCGTACGACCGCTGGGGCGAGTCCTCCCCGCGCGATCTCGACCTTCTGCTCTACCCGTCGGTCTGGCACCAGGGCCCGAACGGCTGGCAGCCCCAGCACTACCTGCAGATGCACCTTCTCGGCGGGAACGTGCCGGCGTTCGAGATCCGGAGCGGCTGCGTAGGGATGATCAGCTCGCTCGATCTGGCGGCGAGCTACCTGCAGGCCGACCCGAACCGGGAGACGGCGATGGTCGTCTCCTCGGACAACCACGGCACCCCGCTGGTGGACCGCTGGCGGATGACCCCAGGGGCGCTGATCGGCGACGCCGCGGCCGCGCTCGTCCTCGGCAAGGGGTACGGCATGGCCGAGCTCCTGTCGGTGAACGCGACGGTGATCCCGGAGGCCGACGCGGTCAACGACGGCGCCTACCCGCTGTTCCCCCCGGACGCCACCGTCGGCAGGGGGCTGAGCTTCGGAGACCGGCACGAGGAGTTCCGCCAGCGGCTGCTCAAGGCGCAGGGGACCGGGATCCACCTGACGATCCAGAAGACGATGATGCAGCAGGTCGAACAGACCCTGGACGAGGCCGGGATCGAGCTCTCCGACATCACGCGGGTGGCGCTGCCGCACGGCCGCCGCGAGGACCTGGAGGGGCAGATGTCCTGGCTGGGCATCGACGAGGACCAGACGACCTGGGACTACGGGCGGCGCGTGGGTCACTGCGGCGCGGTGGACCAGTTCATCGCCTTCGAGCATCTGATCGCGACCGGCGGGCTCGTGGCCGGAGACCACCTGCTCATGGTCGGGTTCGGTTCCGGGACGTCCGTCGCCGCGGCGGTGTTCAGGATCCTCTCCACCTCTCCCGTCACGAGCTCTCCCGTCACGGAAGGGGCACGCGCATGACCGAGCTTGAGCGAAGGCTGGTCGACTTCATCCAGGAGAACCTCGTCCTGGACGGCGACGACATCAAGGTCGACGAGACGACCCCGCTCCTCGTGTCGGGTCTCCTGGACTCCCTGCGGACGGCGCGGCTGCTGAACTTCCTGCGCAAGGACGTCGGCGTCCCGATCCCCGCCGCGAGGCTCGACCCCGAGAACTTCCGGGACGTCGTGACCATCGTGGCGATGGTCAGAGAACTCGAATCCGTTTAGCCGGGGCGAGGACACAGTCATGCGGTTGGCGGACACGTACATCAGCGGGGTGGGAGCCTTCCTGCCCCGGACCGTCGTCAGCGTCGAGAAGGCCGTCGCCAAGGGCTGGTACCCGGCCGAGGAGGCCGAGCTGCACAATCTGGCCGGGGCGGTGGTGGCCGGTGACGTACCGGCTCCGGAGATGGCCCTGCACGCGGCGCGGAGCGCGCTCAAGCGCAGCGGCCGGGCGCCGGGCGACCTGGACCTTCTCCTGTACGCCTCGACGTGGCACCAGGGGCCGGACGGCTGGCCCCCGCACTCCTACCTGCAGCGTCACCTCGTCGGCGGGGACGTCCTGGCCACCGAGATCCGGCAGGGCTGCAACGGGATGTTCATCGCCCTGGAGCTCGCGGCCGGTCACCTGGACGCCGCTCCCGGCAGGCAGGCCGCCCTGCTGGTCGCCGCCGACAACTACGGCACCCCGCTGATGGACCGGTGGCGGATGGGCCCCGGCTACATCGGCGGGGACGCCGCGGGCGCGCTCGTGCTCACCAGGGGGACGGGTTTCGCGCGCCTGATGTCGGTCTGCACGACGACGGTGGTCGAGGCCGAGGAACTGCACCGGGGCAGCGAACCCCTCTTCCCCCCGGGCGTCACGGTCGGGCGCCGGATGAGCTTCGCGGCCAGGAACGAGCAGTTCCGGCAGCAGGTCATGTCCAAGGGCGAGGCCACCGCGGCGCTGTTCAAGATCCAGCGGGCGTTGATGGAGGTCGTCGAGCGCACGCTGGCCGAGAGCGGGATCGAGGCCGACGCGCTCACCCGGGTGGCGTTCATGAACTACTCGGAAGAGATCGTCGAACAGCGGTGCATGGCCATGCTCGACCTGCCCATGTCCCGCTCGACCTGGGACTACGGCCGAACCATCGGCCACTGCGGGGCCAGCGACCAGGTCCTTTCCCTCGACCACCTGCTCACGACCGGGCAGCTGGGCCCCGGCGACCACATGCTGATGCTCGGCACCGGGCCGGGAGTGACCGTCTCCGGCGCCGTGATCAAGATCATCGACAACCCCCAGTGGGTCTGACCCGAAGAGCGGGCCTCACCCGAAGAGTGGCTTGAACCGAAGAGTGGGCTTGAACCGAAGGGAAACGAACGTAGATGGCCGACAGTCCGCGCGGAGTCCGGGTGGAACCAGTGGCGGTGATCGGGATCGGATGCCGCCTTCCCGGCGACGCCGGCTCACCGGACGAGTTCTGGGACCTGCTGTCCGCGGGCCGGAACACGACCCGGCCGCTGCCCGCCGAACGCTGGCGCCGGTACGAGAACCGGAGCCCCGAGTACGCCGCCGCGCTGCGTGACGCCGTACGTCACGGCAGCTTCCTGAGCGACATCGAGGGCTTCGACGCGGAGTTCTTCGGCCTGTCGCCCCGCGAGGCCGAGCTGATGGACCCGCAGCAGCGGATCCTGATGGAGACCGCGTGGGAGGCCCTGGAGCACGCCGGCCTGCCGCCGCACGAGCTGGCCGGTACCGACGCCGGGGTGTTCATGGGGGTCTGCACCGCGGACTACGGAGGCCGCCTCCTGGAGGACCTGCCCCAGATCGAGGCGTGGACCGGGATCGGCGCCGCGACCTGCGCCGTCGCCAACCGCATCTCCTACTCCCTGGACCTGCGCGGACCCAGCATGGCGATCGACACCGCCTGCTCGGCGTCGCTGGTCGCGCTGCACCTGGCCGCGCAGAGCCTGCGGCTCGGCGAGAACGACGTCGCCCTCGCCGGTGGCGTGAACCTGCTGGTCACCCCGGGCCAGACCCTCACGCTCGGCACGGCCGGGGCCCTGGCCCCCGACGGGCGGTCCAAGTCGTTCGACGCGTCGGCCGACGGCTACGGGCGCGGCGAGGGCTGCGGCGTGGTCGTACTCAAGCGGCTGTCCGACGCGCGGCGCGACGGCGACCGGATCCTCGCGCTCGTCATCGGCAGCGCCGTGAACCAGGACGGGCACACCAACGGCATCATGGCGCCGTGCGGGGAGGCCCAGGCACACGTGATGGCCCGTGCCTGCAAGCAGGCGGGCGTCGAGCCGTCCACCGTCGACTACATCGAGGCGCACGGCACCGGCACCCGGCTCGGCGACCCGCTCGAGGCGGGGGCGCTCTCCTCCGTGTACGGCACGGGGCGGCCCTCCGGCGACCCGTGCCTCATCGGCTCGGTCAAGTCCAACATCGGTCACCTCGAAGGCGCCGCCGGTATCACCGGCGTCATCAAGGCGGTGCTCGCCCTCCACCGCGGCGAGATCCCCCCGAGCGTGCTGAACAACCTGAACCCGGCCATCGCGTGGGAGACCTCGGGCCTTCGCGTGGTGACCGAACCGTCGGCCTGGCCGGAGCGCGACCACCCCAGCCGGGCGGGCGTCTCCAGCTTCGGGTACGGCGGCACGGTCGCGCACATCGTGCTGGAGCAGGCCCCTCCGGCCCCGGAGGTGCCCGGCGACGAGGCGGCGGGCGAGCGGCTGCTCCCGCTGTCGGCCGCGTCGGAGCAGGCCCTGCGGCAGTACGCGGGCAAGCTCGCCGACCACCTCGGGGAGGGGGGCGACCTGGCGTCGGCGGGGCACACGCTGGCGCTCCGGCGCACCCATCTGGCCCGCCGCGCCGTCGTGGCCGGGGCGGACCGGGACGAGCTGGTGGCCGGTCTGCGCAGGCTCGCGGAGGACGTGCCGGGCGAGGCCGTCCTCACCGGTGACGTGCTGCCCGAACTCGGTCCCGGGCCGATCTGGGTCTTCTCCGGACAGGGCTGCCAGTGGCGCGGGATGGGGCGGGAGCTGCTCGCCGTACCGGAGTTCGCGTCCCTGGTCGACGAGGTGGAACCGATCTTCGCCGAGGAGATCGGCTTCTCTCCCCGGCAGGTCCTGGCCGACGGCGACCTCGACGGCATCGACCGCGTGCAAACCATGATCTTCGTGATGCAGCTGGGCCTCGCCAGGCTCTGGAACGCGTACGGGGTCACTCCGACGGCCGTCATCGGCCACTCCGTCGGCGAGCTCGCGGCGGCGGTGACGGCCGGCGCGATGAGCGTCGCCGACGGCGCCCGCCTGATCTGCCGCCGCTCCCGGCTGCTGCGCCAGGCCGAGGGCAAGGGGGCCATGGTGATGGTCGACCTGTCCTTCGAGGAGGCGGCGGAGCGGCTGGCCGGACGTACCGACCTGGTGGCCGCGATCTCGTCGGCCCCCGGCTCCACCGTGCTGTCCGGCGACGTCGCCGCGGTCGAGACAGTGGTGAACGAGTGGCCGGTCGAGGGCATCGTGGTGCGGCGGGTGGCGTCGGACGTCGCCTTCCACAGCCCGCACATGGATCCGCTCGCCGTCGAACTGGCCGCCGCCACCGCCGACCTCTCGCTCGGGGCGCCGCGCATCCCCATGTACACGACCGCGCTGGCGGACCCCCGGGCGACGCCCGTCCTGGACGGCGCGTACTGGGCGGCGAACCTCCGCGACCCCGTACGGCTCGTCGCGGCGACCACGGCCGCGGCGCAGGACGGCTACCGGGTGTTCCTGGAGATCTCCCCCCACCCCGTGGTAGCGCACTCGGTGACCGAGACGCTCTCGGAGAACGGGTTCGAGGACGTGTTCGTCGGCATTTCACTGCGCCGGAACCAGCCGGAGGCGTCGACCCTCCTCATCGCGCTGGGCACGGCGCACTGCCACGGCGTCGACGTGGACTGGAGCAGGTTGCAGCCCTCCGGCGGCCTGGCCGACCTGCCGCCGTACGCCTGGCAGCATCGCCGTCACTGGCGCGAGTCGTACGCCGAGGAAGGCAACCCGGGGCACGACGTTCACTCCCACACCCTGCTCGGCGCCGGGACCGGCCTCGCGGGCAGCAGAACCAGGGTGTGGCGGACCAGCGTGGAGGACGCCAACCGGCCCTACCCTGGCAGCCACACCCTCAACGGCGTCGAGATCGTGCCCGCCGCGGTGCTGGTCAACACGTTCCTGCACGCGGTCGAGGACGAGGACGTCACGCTCACCGACGTGGAGATGACGCACCCGCTGATGACCGCGGAACGCAGGCAGGTCCAGGTCGTGCACGAGCCTCCCGCGGTACGGCTCGCGGCCCGCACCCCGGCCGGACCCGACGAGCCGGAACCCGCCTGGCTGGTGCACGTCACCGCGGACGTGGCCGCTCCCGGCCAGGTGAAACCCGACGTGCTGCCCGACGCCGAAGCTCTCGCCCCGATCGACTCCGGGTTCGTGCACCAGCGGCTGGCCGCCGTCGGCGTACCCTCGACGGGCTTCGACTGGACGATCGAGACGCTGCTGAGCGGGGACGGCGTGCTGCGGGCCACGGTCCGCGCCGAGGACGCGGGCGGCTGGGCACCGGCGCTGGACGCGGCGATGTCCGTGGCGCCCTGCGTGTTCCCCGGCGATCCGGTACTGCGCATGGTCGTGCACATCGACGAGGTGGTGCTGACCGGCACGCCGCCCTCGACGGTGATCATCGACGCGGCCGTGGACCCGGCCGCCGACGACACCGTCCGGGTGCTCCTGGCCGACGTGGACGGCCGGGTGGTGGGACACCTCACGGGACTCCGCTATCCGGTGATCGACGCGCCTGCCTCGGCCGACGAGGATCTCCGGGGGCCCGCGGAGTCGTTCGCCGGTCTGACGCCCGAGGACCTGCGCGAGCGCGTCCTGCCCGAGATCCGCGCGGAGATCGCGGCCGTGATGAGGCTCGCCCCCGAGGACCTGGCGCCCCGGCGTCCCCTCGTCGAGCAGGGACTGGACTCGGTGATGACCGTCATGGTCCGGCGACGCCTGGAGAAGCGCTTCGGCCGCCGCCTCCCCGCGACCCTGCTGTGGCAGCAACCCACCATCTCCGCGATCGCGAACCACCTGGGCCAGCTCCTCGCGGCTCCGCGACCGGACGCGGCGCCGAAGACCGTTCCCGAGGACGTCCCCGCGATCGGAGGCTGAAACCACCACCCGGGCGGTCCGAGGGATGATCTCTTCGGGCCGCCCGGCCGGGGGTTCCTCGCTGTGGGCCCGGGTGTGGCGGCGGTGTGGAGGTATGGGGTAGGTAGCGTGCAGACCATCGTGCGGATGAGGTATCGCCCTTACCGTCGCGAGGTATGCAGACAGTGGACGTACTGGTCGTGGGCGCGGGCCTGGCCGGGCTTCACACGGCCCGCCTGCTCGCGCGGCGGGGACTGGACGTGCTGGTGGTCGACCGCCGCAGGTCGCTGTCGGCGGGTATCCGCACGACGGGGATCTTCGTACGCCGTACCCTCGACGACTTCGACGTGCCGGAGCACCTGCTCGGGCCGGGGGTCCGGGACGTGCTGCTGTATCCGCCGTCGCGGCGGTCACCGATCCGGCTCACCAGTGACCGGGACGAGTACCGCGTGGCCGACATGGCGGCCGTCTACGAGCACGCGCGCCGCACGGCGGAGTCGGCCGGGGCACGGGTCCTCCTGGGCGTACGGTACGTCGACGCGTCGATGGGTTCTCCGCGGTTCGCGGGCGCTTCCGTACGGTTCGCGGGTGCTTCTGTGCGGTTCGCGGGTGCGGAACCGGTGACGGCCCGGTTCGTCGTCGGCGCGGACGGCGCCCGCTCCCGGGTGGCCCGTGATCTCGGCCTTGACGTCAACCGGCGCTTCCTCGTCGGTGCCGAGATCGTTTACCCGGTTGCTTCGGGCACGACCACCCCGGCGTTCCACTGCGTGCTGGACCCCCGGATCGCTCCGGGGTACCTGGGATGGGTCATCGACGACGGCCGGTACGCGCATGTCGGCGTCGCGGGATACCCGGACGCGATGCGTACCGGTATCCGCCACCTGCTGGACGCCTTCGCCGCGGACGCGCCCGGTGGCTCACCGCCGACCGGGCCGGTCGAGCGCCGGGGCGGTCCGATCCCGGTCGGCGGTGTGCTGCGACGACTGGCGTGCCCTGCGGGGCTGCTCGTCGGGGACGCGGCGGGCGCGGTGTCGCCGCTGACGGCCGGTGGGCTGGACCCCTGCCTGCGCATGTCCGAACTGGCCGCGGCGGTCACCGCCGGGTACCTGCGCACCGGCGACCGACGCGTGCTGAGCCGGTACGACGGGGACGCGCTGCGAACCCGGTTCCGGGGCCGGTTGCTGCTGCGCCGCGCGTTCGCCGGTATCCGGTCCCCCGTCGCGGCGGAGGCGGCGGTGACCGCGCTGCGCGGTCGTGCCGGTCGTGCCCTGGCGGCGCGGATCCTGTTCGGCGACGGCTCGTTTCCCGAGGTCGACCCACGGCTCGCGGACCTGGCGATCGACCACCCTCACCGGCACTGATAACGCCTACCGGTTCGCCCGTGACAGGGTGGTGGGCGCGGAGGTTCCCGATCAACCAAGGTCGTCAGCCGGGGTCGTCAACCAAGATCGTCGATCGGGGGCCTCAGACGAGATTGCCAGCCGGGGGCCTCAATCGAGATCGTCAGCCGAGGTCGTCGATCGAGGTTGTCAGTCGGGGGCGTCAGCTGGGGGCGTCGATCTAGGGCTTTAGCCGGGGGCGTCAGCCGAGGTCCGCGTCGTGTACCAGGATCGCCGCCTGCACCCTGTTGGCTACGCCCAGCTTGGCGAGCAACCGGCTGACGTGTGCCTTCACCGTGGCTTCCGCCAGCTTGAGCTCCCGCCCGATCTCCGCGTTCGACAGGCCACGGGCCAGTGCCCTGATCACGTCCTCCTCCCTGGCGGTCAGCGACGCGAGCCGGTTACGCGCGGACTCGGCACGGGAGGGGGCCTTGTCGGCGAACGAGGTGATCAGCCGCTTGATGACGGTGGGAGACAGCGTGGCCTGGCCCGTCGCGACCGTGCGTACGGCGGCGGCCAGTTCCCTGGGCGGGGTGTCCTTGAGCAGGAACCCGACCGCGCCCAGCCGTAGCGCCTCGTGGACGTACTCGTCCAGGTCGAAGGTGGTCAGCATGATCAGTTTGGGAGCTTCCGGCGCGGCCAGGATGCGTGCCCCGGCGGCCAGGCCGTCGGTACCGGGCATGCGTACGTCCATCAGCACGACCTGAGGTCTGAGCCTGGCGGTGGCGGAGATCGCCTCGTCGCCGTCGCGGGCCTCGCCGACGACCACCATGTCGCCCGCCGCCTCCAGGATCATCCGCAGCCCGGACCTGACCAGCGCCTCGTCGTCGACGATCAGGACGCGGATCATGTGGCCGGGATCCTGGCCACGACCTGGAAGCCGTCCTCGTCCCGCGGACCGGATCTGACCAGCGCCTCGTCGTCGGCGATGAGGACGCGGATCATGTGGCCGGGATCCTGGCCACGACCTGGAAGCCGTCCTCGTCCCGCGGACCGGCCTCCAGCCTGCCGCCGACCAGCTCGACGCGTTCGCGCAGGCCGACCAGCCCCCAACCGGAGCCGGGCAGGTCGCCGGACGCGCCGGTGGAGGGTTCGTTGCGCACGACGACCTCCAGCTCGGCGGGCCGGTAGTGGACGAACACGTCGGTCCTGGCGTCGGCGGCGTGCTTGTGCACGTTGGTCAGCGCCTCCTGGACCACGCGGTAGGCGGTGCGTTCCACCACGGGGCTGAGCGGGCGCGCGGTCCCCCCGTCGTGACGGTCGACCACGATGCCCAGCGCGCGGGTCTGGTCGAGGAGCCGGTCGAGGTCGGCCAGCGTGGGTTGCGGGCCGCGTACGGGATCCTGTGAGCGCAGCACGCCGAGCACCTCGCGCAGGTCGCTCAGCGCCTCCCTGCCCGTGTCGCCGATCAGCGCCGCGGTTTCCGCCGTACGCTCGTCGGGGGCGCTGACCTCCAGGGCGCCCGCGTGCAGGACCATCAGTGACACCCGGTGCGCGACCACGTCGTGCATCTCCCGTGCGATGCGTGCCCGTTCCCGGCCGCGTGCCCGCTCCGCGCGCAGCACCTGCTCGCGCCGCAGCTGTTCCGCCCGCTCGCGCGCCGCGGTGAGCACCTGCCGCCGGGCGCGGACCCACAGCCCCGCCACCAGCGGCAGCCCGAGCATCGCGCCGCTCATGAGGATCGCGTTGGCCGGGGTGCCCGCGACCAGCGCGCGGTACCCGCCGCTTCGGTGAGAGACGAGAGCGCTGAGCGCGAAGACCGCGACCGCGCCTCCGGCGTAGAGCCACAGGTCGCGGCGGCGCAGGTGGGTGCCCGCGTAGTAGGAGGCCACGACGGCGGCGGGCCACATCACCAGCCACGCGTAGGCGACGGCGCCCACCGCGGCGAGCGGCCCCATCGAGCGCCTGGCGCGGGCCGCGGCCACCGCCGACGCCGTGGCGACGGCCGCGAGCACGGGACCGGGCAGCGTCGACTCGACGCCCACCGAACCGGACGCCGAGGCCATGGAGAGAAGGAACACCACCGCGCCGAGCACCCACGGCGTGATCCGCTCGACGGTCCCGGCGTCGCCGTACGTCATGCTCCGAGGCTATAGGGCGGCCCGGACGACGTACCCCTACGAAAGTCGCGGGTGCCGGATGACTTTCGCCGGGGACGGTACGGCCGTGCCGTGCCGCATGGTCGGGGACATGAAGAAGACAGCCGTCGCGAGCCTGCTCGCGCTCACCGTACTCACCGCGCCCTCCGCGTTCACCGGCACCGGTACGGCGGACGCCGCCGCGTCCGCCACCGTGCCCGCCCTGCCCACCGCGCCCGCGCCCGCCCTGCCCGCGCCGACGGGTGGCCACGCCGTCGGACGGTCGGTCCTGCACCTGGTCGACTCCAGCCGCCCCGACCCGTGGGTGGCCGACAGGAAGGTACGCGAGCTGATGGTCTCGGTCTGGTATCCGGCGCGGAAGGCCGTGGGCCGACCGGCCCGGTACGTCACGCCGCAGGAGTCGGAGCTGATCATCAAGAACGTGCCGCAGCTGAAGGACGTGCCGCCGGACACGCTCGCCAGGACGAGGACGCACGCCCGCGTCGACGCGCCCGCGCTGGGGCGGAGGGGAGGGTGGCCGCTGGTGGTCCTGTCGCCCGGCATGACGTTGCCCCGCGCGACGATGACCTCGCTGGCCGAGGAGTTCGCGAGCAGGGGATACCTGGTGGCGGGCATCGAGCACACCTACGAGTCCGTGGCCACCACGTTCCCCGACGGCAGGACCGTCACGTTCGAGGCCGGAAAGGGCGGCCAGACCCCGGAACTGGGGGAGAAGGTCGCCCGGGTCAGGGCCGCCGACACGACGTTCGTGCTGGACCGGCTTGAGAGGAGCGAGCACTGGAACCGGCTGATCGACGAGACCAGGGTCGCGATGGTCGGGCATTCGGTCGGCGGTCAGAGTGCCGCGCACCTCCTGCCCGTGAGCCGGAGGATCAGGGCCGCGGTCAACCTGGACGGCTCCTACAACCCGCCGACGCCGGCGAAGCCCGTCGAGAAGCCGTTCATGATGATCGGCAACCCGAGGCAGGAGCCGAACAGCGAGAAGAAGGGCTCCTGGGACCTGTTCTGGCCGCACGTGACCGGTGACGGGAAGCGCTGGCTGACCGTGACGGGCGCCGAACACACGAGCTTCATCGACTACGCGGTGCTCCAGCCGCAGCTCGGGCTGCCGGAGTACCCGGTCGGCGGCGAGCGCTCCATAAAGATCACCCGCGCGTACGTCACCGCCTTCCTCGACCTGCACCTGAAGGGGAGGCGTCAGCCGTTGCTGGACGGGCCGTCCACCGGCTACCCCGAGGTGAGGTTCTGGTAGACGTCCCGCTCCGGCCGTCCCCGCGTCGAACGCGTCCCGGAGGCGCGGCTCAGGGCTTCGTCAGGTAACCGGCGAGAGCGCCTCGGCTACGTTGGAGGTCGTCGATGCGGTCGTCCATGGCCGTCAGTTCCCCGTTCAGGATGTCCCACAGGTCCGCGCACCAGTCGAAGTCCGGGCGCTCGCCCCGCGCGCACGGCAGCACGGAACGGATCACCTCGGTGGACAGGCCCGCCTTCAGCAGGGCGCGCACCTGCCGTACGGAGACCACGGAATCCTCGCCGTAGTGGCGGTAGCCGTTCGGACCACGCCCGACGTCGAGGAGTCCCTGCTCCTCGTAGTAGCGCAGCAACCTCGGGGGCACCCCGGTACGCCGGGACAACTCGCCGATCAGCATGTGACCTTCCCCACCCGAGGTTGACCTTTCCATCGATGTGAACCCCTAACGTCGCCTTGTGAGCGGGCATTCCGTCCCGGGGTGTCCGCGCGATCGTCAACGGTCCCGTTCGATGTCGTCCTGCTGGAGTGACGCATGTCCGCTTTTGTTGTGCACCGTAACGACCGGGTGGCGGATGCCGAGGATCTGGTGCCCCTCGCCTTCGCGGGCTACGCCCACTTCACCGCCATGCAGGTGCGCGGCGGCCGGGTACGGGGTCTCGACCTCCACCTGGAGCGACTGCGGTCCGCCTCCACGGAGCTGTTCGGCCGGGCACTGCCCGACGATCGGGTGCGGGCCTGCCTGCGGGCGGCGCTGCGGGCCGGTCCGGCCGACCTCTCGCTGAGGGCCACGGTGTACTCCCCGGCGGGCGAGTTCACCGTCGCGGGGGCCGACGTGGAACCCGAACTGCTGGTACGAACCCGGCCCGCCGCGTCCGGCCCGAAGGGGCCGCTCGCGCTCGCGGCGGTCGAGCACGAACGGTTCCTCCCCGCCGTGAAGCACGTCGGAGAGGCGGCCAAGACGTACTTCCTCCGTCAGGCCGCCAGTCAGGGCTTCGACGACGCCGCCTTCGTCGACCGCCGGGCCCGGCTCAGCGAGGGGTCGATCTGGAACCTGGCCTTCTGGGACGGCACCACGGTGGTGTGGCCCGAGGCCGAGATGCTGGTCGGCATCACGATGGGCGTCGTCCGCAGGCAGCTGGATCGCCTCGGCGTGCCCCAGCGCGTCCGGGAGGTCACGCTCGCCGACCTGCCGTCGCTGGCCGGGGCCGTGGTCATGAACTCGCGGACACCGGGGGTGGCGGTGCACCGGATCGGCTCCGTGTCCCTGCCGGAAGCGCCGTCCTTCGTGTCGCTGCTGCACCGGGCCTACCAGGCCGAACCGCTCACCGCGCCGTGAGCGCGCCGGTCCAGGTCCGGCGGGCCTCGTGGTCCCTTGACCTCGACTTCGGTCGAGGTTGAAGACTTGTCCGCGCCGGACAGGTCGAGTGCGGGGAGCGATTGACATGCGGGTGGTTCAGGTGACGCGTTTCGGAGGTCCTGAGGTGCTGGTCCCGGGGGAGGCGCCGGACCCGGTCGCCGGGCCGGGACAGGTGCTGGTCGAGGTGTCCGTCGCGGGCGTCACGTTCGTCGAGACGCAGATCCGGCGCGGCGTCGACAGGTGGCACGACAGGCCGGAGTTGCCGTACGTGCCGGGCGGTACGGTGGCCGGCCGGGTGGGGGCGGTCGGGGAGGGGGTGGATCCGGGCTGGTCCGGGCGGCGCGTCATCGCCGACCTCGGGGAAAGCGGGGGCTTCGCCGAGCGCGCGGTGACCGCCGTGGAGGACCTGATCCCGGTGCCGGAGGGGCTCGGGCTGCCCGACGCCGTCGCCCTGCACACCGACGGCAGCACCGCGCTGGGCCTGGTCGAGGGGGCCCGGATCCGTCCCGGGGAGTGGGTGCTGGTCGAGGCGGCGGGGGGTGGTGTCGGCAGCCTGCTGGTGCAGGTGGCCCGGACGGCCGGTGCCAGGGTCGTCGGGGCCGCGCGCGGCGTACGGAAGCTGGACCTGGTTCGTGAACTGGGTGCGGAGGCCGTGGTCGACTACTCCGATCCGGACTGGGCGGGGCGGGTGCGCGAGGCGACCGGTGGGGCGGGTCCCGACGTGGTGTTCGACGGGGTCGGCGGGGAGATCGGCCGGGCCGCGTTCGAGGTGACGGCGGAGGGGGGCCGTTTCTCCGTCCACGGTGCCTCCAGCGGTGAGGTCACGGTGGTCGATTCCGCGGCGGCGCTGCGGCGCGGGGTCGAGGTGATCGGGATCGAGCAGCTCTTCGGCTTCGGGCCGAGGATGCGGGGGTGGGCCGAGCGGGTGATGTCGGAGGCGGTGGCGGGCCGGATCCGGCCGGTCATCGGGCAGACGTTCCCGCTGGAGCGCGCCGCGGACGCGCACGCCGCGATCGAGTCACGCTCTGCCCTGGGCAAGACTCTGCTCCTGGTCTGACGGTGCTCCCGGGGCGGTATTCCCGGAGGTTCGAGAACGCGTTCACCGCGGACAACCCCGGGGTCTGGATGGAGCACCGCCACAACTTCGACGGCACGGTCACGCACCTCGCCTACGACGGCGTCGGCACGCCGTACGCTGTGGTCCGCATTCTGAATGATCGCGTTCGCCGGAACGTGGGAAGCTCCCCTAACGTACGCGTATGCGGACTTTGCCGCTCTTGTCCGGTCCACTCGTCGGCCGGCAGGACGAGATCCGGCGCATCGACGACCTGACAGGCGCGGCGCGTGGGGGCCAGGGCGGGGTGCTGGTCCTGCGCGGTGAGGCGGGCATCGGCAAGAGCTCGCTGCTGGACCACGCACGGCGGGCGGCGTCCGGGTTCCGGGTCGTCCACGCGTCCGGGGCGGAGTTCGAGATGGAGCTGCCGTTCGCCGCCCTGCACCAGCTGTGCGTACCGATGCTGGAGCATCTCGCCGACCTGCCCTCCCGGCATCGAGAGGCCCTTCAGATCGCGTTCGGGCTGGTCACGGGCGCGCCGGACGTGTTCCGCGTTGGTCTGGCGACCTTGGAACTGCTGGCATCCGCGGCCGGTGAACGCCCGCTGTTGTGCGTGGTCGATGACGCCCAGTGGCTGGACGCGGCCTCGTCGAAGGTGCTGGCCTTCCTCGCGCGGCGCGTCGCCTCCGAACCCGTCGCCATGGTGTTCGCCGTCCGGCTGTCGGGTGCGGCGACGGAACTCGACGAACTGCCGGGCCTGGTCGTCGAGGGGTTGAGCGACGCCGACGCACGGGCGTTGCTGGGAGCGCGGAGTCACGTGACGCTCGACGAGCGGGTGCGTGACCGGATCGTCGCCGAGGCGCGGGGGAACCCGCTGGCACTGATCGAACTGCCCAGGGACGGTGGCTTCGCCCCGCCGGACACCTCTTCGGTGCCGACCCGGATCGAGCGCGGCTACCGGGCCAGGCTGGCCGCTCTGCCCGCCGAGGCACGACTGCTGCTGACCGTCGCGAGCGCCGACCCGACCGGCGCCCCCGGTCTGTTGTGGCCCGCCGCACGGCGACTCGGCATCGACGTGACGGCCGCCAGCGCGGCCGTGATCGCCACCGGGCTGGTCGAGTTCTCCACCCGTGTCCGCTTCTGCCACCCGCTGGCCCGGTCAGCGGTCTACCGGGCCGCGGAGCCGGGGCAGCGCCGTACGGTTCACGGAGTGCTGGCCGAGGTCACCGACCCGGTCGCGGACCCCGACCGGCGGGCCTGGCACCGCGCGCAGGCCAGTACCGGCCCCGACGACGACGTCGCCGCCGAGCTGGAACGATCGGCGTCCCGGGCCCGGTCGCGCGGAGGAGTGGCCGCCGCGGCGGCCTTCCTCGAACGCGCGGCGGCGTTGTCGCTGGACTCCGCCAGGCGCGTCGAACGGACGCTCGCGGCGGTCCAGGCCAAACTCGACGCGGGCGCCACCGACGTGGCGGCGGGACTTCTCTCGACCATCGAGAACGCGGCACTGGACGAGTTCCAGCACGCCAGGGTCGATCGGCTGCGGGGTCAGCTCGCCTTCGTGGGGCACAACGACGGCGACGGCCCGATGTTCATGCTGCGTGCCGCGCGGCGGCTCTCCGAACTGGACCCGGACCGGTCACGCGACTGTCTCCTGGACGCGCTCGAGATGAGCCTGGTCGTCGGCCGGGCCACCGGGGTGATGGACATGGTCCTCGCCGAGGCGCGCGCCTCGACGCCGGCGTCGCGGCCCCCCGACGTCCTGGACGCACTGGCGCTGCTGGCCACAGACGGGCACCGGGCCGCCGTCCCCCTGCTGCGAAGCGTCCTGCACGGTGAGGACCGCCCGATGTGGCATCGGCGGCCCGCGCTCGCCGTGATGCTCGCGGCCGAGCTGTGGGACCCGCACATCCACGCGGTGGTCGTCGAATGGCTGGTGAAGACCGGCCGGGAGTCGGGCTCGCCGCTCGTGCTGCGCCTCGGCCTCGCCCAGGTCGCGTCCGGCGCCGCGGTGATCGGCGACGTCGGGCGGGCGATGACGGCGATCGCCGAGGAGGAGGCGATCGCCGACGCGGTCGGCGGCCCCCCGCTGATGTACCACCGGCTGCAACTCGCGGCGATACGCGGCCGCCGTCAGGAGGCGTTCGAGCTGTTCGAGACCGCCATGAAGGTGGCGACGGCGCGCGGCTCGGGGCAACTGATCGCCAACATCCACTGGGCGGCGGCCGTACTGAACAACGGCCTGGCCGACTATCCGGCCGCGCTGACCGCGGCCCGGCGGGCCACCGCGCACGGCGACCTCTTCCTCGCCGGGATCTCCCTGCCCGAGCTGGTGGAGGCGGCCGTGCGTTGCGGAGAGCCCGACGCCGCCGAGGCGGCCCTGGAACCGCTGACCGAACGCACCGAAGCCAGCGGAACCGCCTCCGGCCTCGGCATCGCGGCGTACGCGCGGGGGCTGGTGACGGGAGTCGAGGACCACTACCGGGAAGCGATCGAGCACCTCGCGGAGAGCCCGATGCTCCCCTATCGAGCCAGGGCCCACCTTCTGTACGGGGAGTGGCTGCGACGCGAAGGCCGCAGGCGGGACGCCCGCCACCAGCTGCGCACCGCCCACGAACTGCTGTCCGACGCCGGGCTCGAGGCGTTCGCCCGGCGAGCCGCCGACGAGCTCCGCGCCACCGGCGAGAAGACCCGCAGCCGGTCCGGGCACCCCCACGACCAGCTCACCATGCAAGAGATGTCCATCGCCCGGCTGGTCGCCACGGGAGCGACGACCAACGAGGTCGCCGCCCGGCTCTTCCTCAGCCCCCGCACCATCGATGCCCATCTGCGCAACATCTTCCGCAAGCTCGGCATCAGCTCCCGCAGGCAGCTCAGGGACCAGCCGGGCGTGGGCGCCTGACAGGCGTCACCGCCCGGCGACAAGGCCGATGCGCCGGTGGCGCGTCCGGATCGGCGCCCCGCGGCGTGACGTCCACCGGAGTTCGCGCCGCGCGGAGCGTTCAGGAGCCGTGCCGGCAGCGACCAGCGCGGCCGGTACGGCTCCTGAACGGCATGGCCGACACCGGCGTCGGCCACATCGGAGACGAGCTCGGCACCCTCGGCGAGTGGCATGAGTTCTCCCGCCGGTGTACCGCGCGCCCCAGCCTCGCGGTCAGTCGCCGCCCTTGTTGAGCCAGCCGTTGACGGCTCCGTTCGTGGTGATCTGGGCCCAGTCGGCCCGGTTGTCGCCGTCGAGGTCCGGCATCAGGACCGTGCCGCCGGTGCCCCAGGCGATCGAGCCGCGATCGGTCCAGTCGGGCCGGCCGGTGTTCAGCCAGGCCTTGGGGAAGCCGTTGACGCTGGCGTCGAAGGCGATGTAGTCGGCCTTGCGGTCACAGTTCAGGTCGGCGAACATGATCTGTCCGTTCTCCCGTTTCGGCAGGTTCGTGACGATGTTGCCGCCCCAGTCCCAGCCGAGCCGGCCGGGTGCGTCGCCGCCCCGGTTGTAGAACACGTCGATCGTGGTGGCGAGGTCGAGCAGCCGCACGTAGTCGGCCTTTCCGTCGCCGTCGATGTCGGCGAACCGGATCTGGTCGACCGGTGTGTCGGTTCCGACGCTGTGGTTCGGGTGCGCCTGCCAGCCGTTCTTCCAGACGCCGCCGACGGTCGTGTCGCCGCCGCGGTTGTAGTAGACGTCGATCGCGCGGTCGGGCCGGACCACGATGTAGTCGTCCTTGTTGTCGCCGTCCATGTCTGCGAAGAACACTTTCCGCGGCCCCTGTCCTGTGCCGACCATGATCTCGCCCCGGTAGATCCAGGTGTGGAGGCCGCGGTTGAGCCAGGCCGTGGCCGCCCCGGTCATCGAATTCACCCAGACGTAGTCGTCGCGGCCGTCGCCGTCGATGTCGGCGAACTTGATCTGCGCCTCGACACCCGGATCCCCGGGCAGCCCGATGTGGATCTGCCCCAGGCTCTGGTAGCCGCCGCCGCGGTTGTCGCACGGCGTGACCTGGTCCAGCGGGATCGGTTCGCGTACCCAGCCGTTGAACAGTGCGAGGTCGAGACCGGAGGCGAACGCCGCGGCGATCTTGTCATAGCCGGTGTCGTTGGGGTGCACGACGTCGGCCAGGTCGGAGATCTCCACCAAACCGAGGTCGACGCGCACGATGTGGTCACCGTTGCCGATCCGGTTCTTCAGCATCGTCAAGGCCGCGGTGTTGAAGGCGTCGGTCCGCGCCTGGCGTGCCGGGTCGGTCGTCGGCGGCAGGCTGCCGACGATGATCACGACGCCGGGTGACCACGCGAAGATCCGGTCGATCAACCGGCTGAGCCGGCCGACCGCGTCGTTGGTCTCCACCGACCAGAACACGTCGTTGGTGCCGGCCAGCAAGGTGACGACGTTCGGCTTCATCGCCGGTACGGCGCGGGCCGCCTCGGCGCTGATCTGGTCGATGGTGTAGCCGGGCCAGCCCTCGTGGTCGACGTCCGGGATGCCGCGGCCGTCCTTGCGCGAGCCGACCAGGTCACGCTTGTACAGCGGTTCGTACAGCAACAGGCTGTCCTCGGAGCCGTACAGCTGCCCCGCGGTGATCTTCCCGATCTCGTCCTGCAGCTCGTCGCGGAAACCGGAGTCGTTGCCGCTGCCCAGGCCCGAGGTGATCGAGTCGCCGACCGGCATCAGCCGGATGCTCGACGGCGGCGGCTCGGCCGCCGCCTCCATCCGGCCGACTGCGACCGGGAGGTGATCCGACGACGGGACCCGGTTGTCGCGGAGGTGGATGTAGGCCTCGCTCGGACCTTGCTGGTGGATGTCGGTGACGAAGTAGTCCAGCCGGCCACCCAGCCTGTGGGTCGCGACGCCACGGGCCGTGTTGACGGTCCGGGCGATCGGGAAGTGATTCCGGCCCGCCAGCTCCTCGGGGTCGACGTTGAAGTCACCGCCGACGACCCACTGATAGTCGACGTGACGGTCCTGCGCCCACCGTTCGACCTGGTTGTCGATGGCTTCCAGCAGCACCGCGGAGTCCCCGCCATTACTACGGGACAACCCATGCACCGTGAAATACCACATCGAGCCGTACCGGACACCGAGCGCGGTGCGGCCCGCCTGAACCGGGTTCTGCACGACGTTCACCTCGTCCGGTGTGTCGCTGAGAACCATCGCCAGGTTCACCCGGCCGCCCTCACCGTTCTCGGTGGGCAGAAAGTAGATCTCACGGGTCGCGCTCCGCGTGGTGTCGCCGACGCTCCAGAGGGAGTTCCGGATCACGTGCGTGGTGATCTGGCGGTTTTCGCCGACCGTGGTCCGGATGATGTCCGGGTGGCGGCTGGCGCCCTCTGCCGGCCCGGGCCCGGCTTCCTGCAACATCATGATCGGGGCCTGCAGGGCGTACGGCCTGACGAAGTTGGGCCACTTGCTGGTGTTCGACGCGGACTCGGTGGAGCCCTGCATGTTCCAGGTGATCAGGCCGGTCGAGCTCCACGGCCGGTCCACGGCCGCGGCCGGCCCGGCCGGTACGACCAGGAGCGCGGCGACGACCGCGCCGATCATGGCCAGTGAGCGGATGCGGCGCCTCATACCGGATCACCGCCGTTGTTGAGGAAGCCCCAAACCCTGCCCGCGTCCAGGAGCAGATAGTCGATCCGGCCGTCACCGTTGAGTTCGGCGAACTCGACGAAGACCTCGTTCGAGGGAACCGCCTTGGCTTCCCAGGTCCACAGGAACGTGTCCCCCTGACGGCCACCGTTGGTGAGAATCCGCAGCGAACCGTCCAGGTACCGGGTCACCAGATCCGCCCGGCCGTCGCAGTTCGTGTCGCCGTAGTAGTTCCAGTCCCCGGTGAGCAGAGTCTGGTGAACGACGCCCCAGCCGGTCCAGCCGCCCTTGCCCGGGTAGTCGGTGCCGTCGTTGCGCCAGCCCCGCACGGGCTCCCCCGTGACAAGGCTCTGCGTCAGGTAGTCGTCGTCACCGTCGCCGTCGAGGTCCGCGAACGAGACCAGCTTGCGCGACGGATCATCGCGATGAAATATCTCACCGGCGAACTGCCAACCCGACATGACCCCATCGGGGTTGGCGACGTCACCGCCTCTGTTGAACCAGACGTCGAGCGAACCGTTGGACTTGACGACGACGTAATCGTCCCTGCGGTCGCCGTCGAGGTCGGCGAACTTCACTTCGGACGTGTAGCCGGTGCCTCCGGCAGTGCGGCCACGGTACGTCCAGCCGAAACCGTCCGGTCCGGTCGCGCCGTCATTGCGCCATTCCCGGACACCCCCGATCTCATCCACCAACAGCAACTCGTCGTCACCGTCGCCATCCATGTCGGCGAACTTGTACGGGTAGCCAGAACTCACGCTCGGGACGACCCCCGGGATCGCCGGGGCGATGGTGCCCGCGTAAGACCACCCGTTGCGTTCGGTACACGGGCCATCCGCCCGCGCCGTGACAGCCGCGGATCCGGTGACCAGGTCACCGCGCTGCGCGGCGACCGCGGGCAGCGGCATGGCGCCGACGACGACGGCGACCACGGCGGCCACGGCCGGCACGCGACAATGCCGCATACTCAATGAACTCATCGATGAGGCTTCTCTCTGATCCTTTACGAGATGGAGTAGCGAAACATCAGCTGCCGGCATCGCGGCCAGTACCGGAAGCGACCGCGTCAGCCTCGGCACGCAACTGACGGCCCGCGGTGAACGCCCGACCTGCTCCCGCGGCTTCCCCGCGGGCCACCGGTCCCCCGCATCCAGGCCAGATCATCACCACTCCTCTTCCGTGGTGGATCCATGACCCGGACGCCGACGGACCGGCCCTCCATACTCGGCAGAACACCCGCCGCACCGCGTCGGTGATAACTACCTAGATCCACTACATCCCGCACGCAGGGACTACCGGCACCGCGCGCCTCGCCTCGCTCGACGGCTCGTGGCACGGGCCGGGCGCGCCGCTCGCCGTGGGGGTGCCGCGCCGGGAAGGAGTACCGCCTGCCGTACCCCCGCCTGTCCCGTGGGCAGGATGGCCGGTGGCGGCGGTGGCTCGTAACGTCGAAGTATGACGAACCTGACGAAGGAGCACCTCGTGACCGACCCTCGCCGCGTTCCCGAGGCATTCGAGACGTCATCGTCGACACGGCTCGTCGAGGCCTGGGACGGTGCGGTGCGTCCGCTGCTGTGGATCCTGCTGACGATCAGCGCGGTCTGCAACCTGGTGATCTCCTCCGCCGACGTCAACGTGCTCTTCGGGATCGGGTTCGGGCTGGTCACCCTGGGGTGCGCCGCCGCGCTGGTCACCCACCACTACCTGAACCGGCGCTGACCGGCCCCGCGCGTACGGCCCCGGTGCCGGGCCCGCGTTCACAGCCGTGCCGTCGAGGTGACCCGGGACGGCGTCACGACCGTGCTCTACGAGTAGTCGGTCTGCCGGTCCAGGGTGACCCTGCACGCCAGGTGCAGGGCGAGCCGGTCGTCGGGGTTGTGCAAGTCGACGGTGAGCAGCTCCTCGATCCGGTGCAGCCGCGCCGCGACGGTGTTGCGGTGCACGCCGAGGACCGCCGCGGTGTCGGCGGCCGACCCACCGGCGTCGAGATAGGCGGAGAGCGTGGCGACGAGCTCGCCCGGCTGCGCCTCCAGCGGCCTGAGCAGCCGGGTCGCGGTGGGGGCGAAGGTCTCGGTGCTCGCCCAGGCGACCAGGAGCTGGGCCAGGCCGAGCCGGTCGATGTGCACCAGGCGGCCCGTCTGCGGTCGCCCGCGGGCGAGCCTGGCGGCGTCCCACGCCTCGGCGAGACTCCGGGTCAGCCCGCCCGCGTCGAGGTAGCCCCGGCCGACACCGATCGCGCAGTCGAAGCGGGTGGCGAGCCGGTGCCGGATCCGCTGGAGGGCGGCGAGGAGGTCACGGCTGGCGTCCTGGCCCGGTTCGGCCCGGCTGGTCGTCCACGCCGACCAGCCGTCACCGCGTTCCACCAGGGTGGCGTCGAGGTGTTCCGCCGTGATCGCGGCGGCCACCGCGTCCGTGTGCCGTAGCAGGTCGACCTGCCCGAGGGCGGCGAGGTGGAAGGCCACATGCCAGCCGTCCAGGCGCCAACCGGCTTCGGCCGCGCGCCGCCCCGGGGTGCCGCCGTCCTCCAGCCTCCCTTCCAGGAGGTCGCCGAACAGACCGGCGCGCAGCCGGGCGTCGCGTTCCAGCACGACGCGGCGGGTCGCCTGCCAGTGCTGGACGGCGAGTGTCCCGGCCTGCAGCACGTCGCGGGCACTGCGGGCCCAGGTGGTCGGCGCGTACCCGAGCGCGACCGCCATCCACAGGTCGACCGTCCCGCTCATCGTGCCGGGCACGGGTACGGCGACGGTCGTCCTGCCCCCCTCGACGAGGATCTGCGGCACCGCGGCGTGGGAGGTGAAATCGGCGGGCAGGCCGAAGGACGGCGTGACCGGTGCCCCGTCCGGGCCGAAGACCCCCACCGGCCGGTCCAGGATCCCGGTGAGCACCCGGGCCACGTCCTGCGGGCTCAGCAGTCCGCGGGTCAGCGCGCGGTGCGCGCGGCGCAGCCGGTCGGCCGCGTCCACGGCGGGAGCGTGCACCAGCGCCGTCGCCGCCCCCGCCCACCGCAGCGGCGCCGCGCCGATGCCCAGGACCGGCAGGCGCAGGTGCCGCGCGAGACGGTCGCTGCTGGCCAGGAGTGTCTCGCCGGGCACCGTGACGGGGAGGGCGAGGGCCGCGGCCCCCTGGTCGTGCAGGCGGCGGATCGTCACGTCCAGCCGCCAGTCGCTGAGATATCCCGGGGGGAGGACCGGGCACACGGCGATCTCACCGGTCCCGGCGAGACCGGCCTCGGCCGGGTCGATGAGCGCGATCCCGGTGACGGGACGGTCCAGGTCCCCGTCTCCGGACAGCGGCGCGGCGGCGGCCAGCAGGGGGTGCCCGAGCAGCTCACGCAGGGTCGGGGCGGCGTCCGTCATATCTCCCCCTTGAGCACGATCGGGACGATGGGTCCGGTGGCGGTGTCCGTGGGGGTGCCGGGAAGGTGGGCTTGGTGGCGGTGTCCGTGGAGGTTATCGGGAAGGTGGGCTCGGTAACGGTGCCCGTGGGGGGTGTCGGGAGAGTGGACCCGGCGGTGTTCACGGGGGTTGCCGGGAAGGTGGGCTCG